>NZ_JBJGZV010000003.1:0-207377 GCF_054050715.1 Blastococcus sp. SYSU D00669 | reverse complement strand
CGCCCGCCGCGGGCGGGGGGCGGGGCGGCGGCCGGGGGGGGGGGCCCCCCCCCCCCCCCCCCCCCCCCCCCCCCCCCCCCCCCCCCCCCCCCCCCCCCCCCCCCCCCCCCCCCCCCCCCCCCCCGTCGCCGTTCCGGGCCGCTCCTCAGCGTCCCGGAATTGTCGACATGCGGTCACGGGGACCATTCCGTGACAATGCACGGACGGGTCGCCGTCGGGACCGAAGTCCCTTTTTGCCCGTACCTGGCAGAAAGTGCGCGACGCGCCGCGGAAAAAGGACCCGGAACGTCCGCTATCGCATTTATGGTCCTTCCCGTCGGACGAGGTGCGCAGCACACGGACCGGCACTCGCGCCGGAGCCGACGCCGTCGCCACCGCGAGCCCTTCCCCCCTGCCACATCGCCGCCACGGCGGCCACCCGAGGAGCACCCCCATGCCCGACCACCTGACCGACGACCGCGTCGGCGCACCTGCCCCGCGCCGGGGCGGCTGGTTCGCCGATCGTCCGATCGGCGTGAAGATCGGCGCCGCCGTCGCCCTGCTCGCCGTCGTGGCCGTCGCCATGACGGTCATCGCCGTCACGCGGATCTCCTCGCTGCATGCGGCGTCCGACCGCATCAACGAGAACGTCGGCACCCTCGCGGACCTGGCGAACATCCAGCGCTCGTGGCAGGGCGACCGGTCCCGGTACAACACCTACCCGCTGGCGAACCGGGAGCAGCGCGCCGCCCTGCTCGCCGACCTCGCCGAGCGCCGCACCACCATCGACGAGCAGCTGGACGACTACGCCGAGGTCACCGTCAACAAGGAGGCTTTCGAGGAGTTCCGCGGCTTCGTGGACGAGTACTACGCGATCGCCGACGGGCAGCTGATCCCGGCGGCGGACGCCGGTGACCTCTCCACCGCCGCTGCCCTGGTCACCGGACCCCTGCAGGGCAGCTCCGACGAGATCATGGACGCGTACGCCGCGATGCAGGACCGCCGCGTGGCCGCCGGTCAGGCCGACACCGACGACGCGGGGGCGATCGCCTCCTCGGCCGTTCTCACCCTGTGGGTGTCCCTCGGCGTGGGTATCGCGATCGCCGGTGCGCTCACCGTCGTCGTCGTCCGCCGGCTCGTCGCGACGGTGCGCTCCGTGCAGACCTCCGTGGAGGCCCTCGCCCAGGGCGACCTGACCACCACCCCGGACGTGCGGGGTCGGGACGAGCTGGGCCGGATGGCGTCGGCCCTGGCCGGCGCCCAGCGGAACCTGCGGTCGGTCCTCGGTTCCGTGGTGGCCTCGGCGGACGCGGTGGCGGCCTCGTCGGAGGAGCTGTCGGCGTCCTCGGCGCAGATCTCGGCCTCGGCGGAGGAGACCTCGGCGCAGTCCGGTGTCGTGGCGTCGGCGGCCGAGGAGGTCAGCCGGAACGTGCAGACGGTGGCGGCCGGTGCCGAGCAGATGGGCGCGAGCATCCGGGAGATCGCGTCGAACGCCGCCGAGGCGTCGGAGGTGGCCGCCCGCGCGGTGAGCGCCGCGGAGGCCACCACCGCCACGGTGTCGAAGCTGGGCGAGTCGTCGGCGGAGATCGGCAACGTCGTCAAGGTCATCACGTCAATCGCCGAGCAGACCAACCTGCTCGCGCTGAACGCCACCATCGAGGCCGCGCGCGCCGGGGAGGCCGGCAAGGGCTTCGCCGTGGTGGCCAACGAGGTCAAGGAGCTGGCGCAGGAGACGGCGAAGGCGACCGAGGACATCGCCCGCCGGGTGGAGGCCATCCAGGCCGACACCGGGGCCGCCGTCACCGCCATCGCCGAGATCAGCCAGATCGTGGCCCAGATCAGCGACCGGCAGACCACCATCGCCAGCGCGGTGGAGGAGCAGACCGCGACGACCAACGAGATGAGCCGCTCGGTGCAGGAGGCCGCCGGCGGTACCGGTGAGATCGCCCAGAACATCACGGGCGTCTCCACGGCCGCCGACTCGACGACGCAGGCGCTGACGCAGACCCGCACCGCGGTCGACGAGCTCTCGCGCATGGCCGCCGACCTGCGCAGCACCGTGGCCACCTTCACCTACTAGAAGGGCCCCCTGCCCCCGCCGCTCGCACGCTCGCGGCGGGGCCCTGCAGGGGCCCGGGCCGGGGCGCGGACCACCGCGCCCCGGCCCGGGGTTCACCTCCACATCGCGGCCCGGGCCGCCGATAAGTACAGCCGGAGCGCTGACCTCCGGACGTGAACTGAGAGAAGAGAGCAGCAGTGGACGGTCTGGACGACATCGTCGAGGAGTTCCTGGTCGAGAGCCACGAGAACCTCGACCAGCTGGACACGGACCTCGTCGCCCTGGAGCAGGAGCCCAACTCCCGGGAGCGGCTGTCCAGCATCTTCCGGACGATCCACACCATCAAGGGCACCAGCGGCTTCCTGGCGTTCAACCGGCTGGAGGAGGTCACGCACGTCGGGGAGAACATGCTCTCCCGGCTGCGGGACGGCGAGCTGGCCCTGACGCCGCACCGGACGAGCGTCCTGCTGCGCATGGTGGACACCGTCCGCGCGCTGCTCACCTCGATCGAGGCCTCCGGCGGCGAGGGCAGCGTCGACGTCTCCGACGTCGTCGCCGCCATCAGCGCCGCCATGGAGGACGTCCCCGAGCCGGCCCCCGAGCCGGCCCCCGCGACGGCCGCCGAGGAGCCCGCCGCCGAGGAGCCCGCCGCCGCCGCGCCGGTCGCCGCCAAGTCGGCGACGCGCGCCCGCCGGGCCACGGCCAAGCCCGCCGCCAAGCCCGCCGCCAAGCCCGCCGCCAAGGCGCCCGTCAAGCGGGCCGCGGCGAAGAAGGCGCCGGCGAAGGCCACCGCGCCGGTCGTCGCCCCGGCCGACGACCTCGTCGCCGACGTCGTCCTGCCCGAGCCCCCGGAGGAGCCGGCGGTGGAGGGCCCCGCCGCCGAGGTCGGCATCCCGACCCCGCGGCAGCCCGCCGACGACCAGCACGACGCCGCCGAGGGCGAGGGGGCACCGTCCGCCGAGGGCGCCGGCCAGGCCGGCCGCCGCGGCGTCGCCGACAGCACCATCCGCGTGGACGTCGACCTGCTCGACCAGCTCATGCTGCTGGTCGGCGAGCTGGTGCTCACCCGCAACCAGATCGTGCAGAACGTCGCCCGCTCCACCGACACGGACCTGATCCGCGCCTCCCAGCGGCTGAACCTCATCGCCAGCGAGCTGCAGGAGGGCGTCATGAAGACGCGCATGCAGCCGATCGACCACATCTGGTCGAAGCTGCCGCGCGTCGTCCGCGACCTCGGCCTGCAGCTGAGGAAGAGCATCCGGCTGGAGATGGAGGGCCGGGACACCGAGCTCGACAAGACCCTCCTCGAGGCGGTCAAGGACCCGCTGACCCACCTGGTCCGCAACTCCGTCGACCACGGCATCGAGGCCACCGACGTCCGCAAGGCCGCCGGCAAGCCGGCCGAGGGCGTGCTCACCCTCCGCGCGAAGCACGAGAGCGGCCAGGTCGTGGTCGAGGTCGCCGACGACGGCGCGGGCATCGACCCCGCCCGGATCGGGGCCAAGGCCGTCGAGCGCGGGCTCGTCACCGCCGACGCCCTGCACCGCATGAGCCCGCAGGACCTGCTGCAGCTGATCTTCCTGCCCGGCTTCTCCACGGCCGCGGCGGTCACCAACGTCTCCGGCCGCGGCGTCGGCATGGACGTCGTCAAGACGAACATCGAGTCCATCGGCGGCACGATCGAGGTCGAGTCGCAGCCCGGTCGCGGCACCTGCATGCGGCTGCGCATCCCGCTGACCCTGGCCATCGTCCCGGCCCTCACCGTCGAGTGCGCCGGCGACCGCTACGCGATCCCGCAGATCAGCCTGCAGGAGCTCGTCGCCCTCGACGCCGAGAAGGCCGCCACCGCGGTGGAGATGGTCGGCGGCGCGCCGGTCTACCGCCTGCGCGGGGAGCTGCTGCCGCTGGTGCGGCTCACCGACGTCCTCGAGCTGCCCAGCGACCGGCACGACGGCCACGTGGTCATCGCGGTGCTGCGCTCCGAGGGCCGCCGGTTCGGCCTGGTCGTCGACCGCGTCCTCAACACCGAGGAGATCGTGGTCAAGGCGCTCGGCGGCCAGCTGAAGTCGATCGGGCTGTACTCCGGGGCCACCGTCCTCGGCGACGGCGCGATCGCGCTGATCCTCGACGTCCAGGCCCTCTCCCGCCGGGCCCTGCGCACCGAGACCACGGACCGCCAGGAGTCCCGCGAGGCCGCCGCGGCGGCGGAGCGCACCGACCGCGACCGGCAGCGGATGCTGCTGGCCGCCATCGGCGGCGGCCGGCGCGTGGCGATCCCGCTCGACACCGTCACCCGGCTCGAGCAGGTGCGCATCGAGACCGTGGAGAAGGTCGGCAACCGCGAGGTCGTGCAGTACCGCGGGGCGATCCTGCCGATGGTGCGGCTCGACCGGCACCTGGGCGCCTACGGCGAGACCGACCGCGAGGTGCTCGAGGTCATCGTCTACTCCGACCACGGGCGCAGCGTCGCCATCGTGGTCGAGGAGATCCTCGACATCGTCGACGGCGAGGCCGCGGTCCGCAGCGACATCGACGACCTGGGCCTGCTCGGCTCCGCCGTCCTCGGCGACAAGGTGACCGAGCTGCTCGACGTCCGTGCCGCGATCCTCGCCGCCGACCCGGCGTTCTACTCCGCCTCCCTCGACCACTCGCCGGCGACCGACGGTGTCGCGGCCCCGCTGCTGGAGGTCTGACCCCCGTGTCCGCTCCCACCGCCACGCCCGCGACCGCCACGAGCGGTCAGCTGGCCACCTTCTGGCTGGACGGCGACCTGTACGGCGTCGAGGTCGAGCACGTGCAGGAGGTGCTGCGCAGCCAGGGGCTCACCCGGGTGCCGCTGGCGCCGACGGCGGTCGCCGGCCTGATCAACCTGCGCGGCCAGGTCGTCACCGCGATCGAGCTGCGCGAGCGGCTCGGCCGCCCGCCTCGGCCCGAGGGCACCGACGCCGTCGTCATCGTCGTCCGCCTGCACGGGGAGGCGGTCAGCCTGCTCGTCGACTCGATCGCCGACGTCGTCGACGTCGAGGCGAAGGACTTCGAGACGCCGCCGGACACGCTCGACGGCCAGGCCCGCGAGCTGATCCGGGGGGCCTACAAGCTCAGCGGGCAGCTGCTGCTGGCCCTCGACGTGCAGAAGGCCGTCTCCGCCTAGCTCGACCGCGGTTGATGTACGACACGGAATTCGGTAATTTCCTGTCGTACAAGGGGAGTACCCCCGCGCGGCGCGTCGTCAGTACGGCCCTCCCGGGCCCGGCGCGACCGGTCCGCCGCCCACCGCGGTGGACGGGAGAGACCTTCGGCTCCGAGTCGAAGGACCGCGTGTGGACGACCTCAGCTTCGCCGTACCCGCCTGGGCGTGGATCGCCCTCACCGTCGGCATCGCCGCGATGCTCGCGATCGACCTGTTCCTGCACCGCGACGACCACGAGATCCGCTTCCGCGAGGCGGCCACCTGGAGCGCCGTCTGGATCGGCATCGGCCTCGGCTTCGGCGCCGTCCTAGGGCTCTGGCAGGGCGGTGAGGTGGCCGGGGCCTACTACTCCGGCTACCTGATCGAGAAGGCGCTGTCGGTGGACAACGTCTTCATCTTCGCCATGGTGTTCGCCGCCTTCGCCGTGCCGGCGGCCTACCAGCACAAGGTCCTCTTCTGGGGCGTCATCGGCGCCCTGGGTTTCCGGCTGGTCTTCATCTTCGCCGGGGCGAGCCTGCTCGAGGCGCTGAGCTGGACGGCGTTCCTGCTGGGAGCGCTGCTCATCTGGACCGCGTGGAAGATGGCCTTCCGGCACGGCGCCGAGGTGGACCCGCAGCGCAACGTGCTGGTCCGGCTGGTGCGCCGTGTCGTGCCGACGACACCGGAGTACCACGGCAGCCGGTTCTTCGTCCGGATGGACGGCCGCCGGACTGCCACCCTCCTCTTCGTCGTGCTGGTCGCCATCGAGGCGACCGACCTGGTCTTCGCCGTGGACTCGGTCGCCGCGGTCCTCGCCATCACGACCAACACGTTCCTGGTCTGGACGGCGAACGCCTTCGCCGTCCTGGGCCTGCGCGCCCTGTACTTCTGCCTGGCCGGGCTGCTGCAGCGGTTCGTCCTGCTGCACTACGGTCTCGCGGTGCTGCTGGCCTTCGCCGGGGTCAAGCTGGTCCTCGCCGAGACGCCGGTCGGCAAGCTGCCGATCCCGCTCACGCTGGGCGTCATCGTCCTGACCCTGGCGGTGAGCATCGGCGTGAGCCTGTGGACCACCCGGGAGCGCGGTCGGGCCGCCTCCCTCGCATCCGCCGGCTCCCGGGAGGCGTCGTGACCCGCGCGCTCCGGGACGCCCGATCGGTCCGGCCCGCCGAGCTGCCGCAGCCGACGCCCGCCGACGTGATCGCCCTGCAGGCGGTCCGTTCCTACCCCGCCGTCTCGGTGCTGTGCACCCCGGAACCGGCGCAGCGGATGCCCGCCGCCGATGCCGCGACGCTGACCGGCCTGGCCACCAGGGCGGCGGACCGCGTCGCCCGCGAGTTCGGGGCGGCGGCCACCGCGCCGATCAGCACCCGGCTGCGCGAGCTGGTGGCGGACGCCGCCACCAGGCCGACGCGTGCCGCGGTCGCCGTCCACGTCTGCGCGCACGACTCCTCGGCCTGGGCCCTCACGGTCGAGGTCCCCGACCGCGCCGTCGTCGACCCCACGTTCGCCACGCGGGACCTGGTGCGCTCGCTGCACCGCACGCCTCGGCACGTCCTGCTGGTCCTGACCTCGCGGGAGGCCAAGCTCTTCGACGGGCACGCCGGCGTCCTCGTACCCGCCCCGGCGAGCGCCTTCCCGATGCCGTGCGGCGACCGCGACCGCGACTCCTTCCTGCGCGCCGTGGACCGGGCGCTCGGGACCCACCTCCGCGTGCACCCCGCCCCGCTGGTCCTGGCCGGTGACACCCGGGTGGTGGCGGCCTTCGCCAGGCTGTCGCGCAACACCCGCAGGCTGGCCGGCACGGTGCGCGGCAGCCACGCCCGCACCTCCCTCGCCGATCTGGCCCGCCGCGTCCGGCCCGTCCTGGACCGCTATCTCCACTCGCGCGAGGCCGAGGCGCTGCGGCTGGTCGAGCAACGGGCCGGTAGTCGCCGGGTCGTGACCGGGATGCCGTCCGTGTGGCTCGCCGCCCGGGCCGAGCGACCCGAGATGCTCGCCGTGGAGGAGGGCCTGTTCCACCCGGCGAGGGTGGTGAGAGACGGTGACCTCCTCCTCCCCGCGACCGACGTCGAGCACCCCGACGTCCTGGACGACGCCGTCGACGAGGTCGTCGAGACGGTGCTGCAGCGGGGTGGGTGGGTCGCCTGGGTGTCGGACGGCGCGCTGGCGCACGCGGATCGCGTCGCGCTCACCCTCCGCGATCGGTGACGGTCGGGTCCTCGCCGAGGATCAGCGCGAGCACCTCCCCGATCCGGTGCGGCTGCTCGACGGGGTGGCGGAGCGGGCGGTCCGGACGCACCCGGTAGCGGTTGCGCCGGCCGTCCCGCGAGCGCTCGACGTACCCGGCCTCCACCAGGTCGGCGAGGATGCGCTGCGTCGCGCGTTCGGTGATCCCGACGCGCGCGGCGACGTCGCGGAGGCGGACGTCCGGATCGCGAGCGATGCAGACCAGGACGTGGGCGTGGTTGGTGAAGAAGGTCCACTCCGCCATGGCGGCACCGTAGGACGGGGAGTGCCACGACCTCCGCCAGGCCTCGGCCTCTGCGCCCTGCTCGGACGTGGGTCGACCCGGACGGCGGTCGACCGGTTCGCGACCCCGCGTTCCGGCTCGTCACTCTGAGCAACCGGACCGGGACCGGAAGCAGCCGGACACGCGGCTGTCCCCCACCGCACCTCCGGCGATCGGGTGACGGCCGCGTGGCGTGGACGGCTCCGGACCGTCACAGTGGACGGGCCCACTTCCCGGGAGCCCACTGGAGGCGTCGCCGTGCCCTACTCGCTGGTCAGTGCCGCGACGCTGGGTTTCGACCTGGTGCGACTGCCCGCCGGCCGGAACGTCGCCGAGGTGCTGCTCACGGGGCTCAACGCCGACGCCGCCACCCTCGAGCGGCTGGCCGCCGCCCACCCGGGCCGGGAGGCCACCGCCGAGCAGCGCGGGGTGCTCGCCGTCCGCTCGCGCCGGGCCCGGGAGCTGGCCTCCGGGGTCCCGCACGTCAGCGGCGTGGCCGGCCGGGTGACCGGGGCCGAGGACCGCACCGCCGTCCTGGTCGAGCAGCTCGAGCGCGGCACGATCGGCAACGCCCCCACGCTGGAGCGGCTGCTGCGCGAGGACGTCCTCGGGCCGGGGCACGCCGCCGCAGTCGACGGGGACGTGCGCGCCGAGGCCGCCGACGTCCTGGCCGACGCCGCCGTCGGGTTCTGGGCGCAGGACGTGCTGCCGCCGCTGGTGCACCGCGAGCTCACCGCCGCCTACCACCGCGCCGCGGTGGGCTGGGGCGACCTGCCCGACCTCGGGCCGGCGACCGACGAGCTGGCCGGGCTGCTGACCGCCATCGCCGGGCTCGACGCCGCCGGCCGCGGTCGCTGGCGCGCCGCCGTCGACGAGGGCCGCGCCGAGCACCGCCCGTGGGCCAGCGCCATGCACGACGCGTGCTGGGCGGCGCACGTCTCCGGGCGCACCCGCACCCTGGCCGCCGCCCAGCTGCACGCCGTCCGCGCGTTCACCGCCGGCGGCTTCGACGGCCGCGACGGCGCGCACGGCGTCTGGAACGCCGTCGCCGGGTGCGTGCAGGGCGTCGCCATGGCCGACCTGCTCGACGAGAGCTCGCTCGCCGTGCTCCGCGCCCCCTGGCTGCGGGTCACCGGCGCGCAGTAGCCGTCCCCGCGCCGCACCCTTTTGTCGACAATGCGCTGAGCGCCTTTCCCGGGTCGACATCCCGACAATTCCGGGATTGGTCTCGGGTGGGTGAAGAAATGGCGGGGCGCGGCGTTTGCGCGCGTCTGTTCCGAGTCCGTCCGGTCACGCTGGCCCGGACCTGCTCAGCTGCCCCCCGCGCAGCGCCGGTGACCCGGCGCGGGGGCTCGCCCGGACGGACCCCCATGGCCCCTCGCCGCCCTGCCGGCTCCCGCAGCCCGTCGTCCCGACGGACCGGTCCGGGGCACCTCGACCGACGTGCCCTCGGTCGCCGCAGGCACCGAGGCGATGAGCACGTCGGTCCGCGAGGTCTCGCAGACCGCCACGACGGCGACGCCGGGCGAGTCGTCCGATGCGGTCCCTCAGGCCGCCGACGGGCTGTCCCGGACGGCGGACGAGCTCGTCGGGCAATTCCGGTGTTGATCCCGCAATTCAGCGGCTCTGCAGATTCCACGCATTTCCCGCTCAAGGGCGAGCGGTGGATGCCGATACAGAAAACGACAGCCTGCTGGGCTGGCGTCCAGCAGGAAGCAGGAGGACAGGCGTGGACCCGATCCGGGTGATGGTCGTCGACGACTCGGTCGTCGTACGCAAGATCGTGACCGACGTGCTGTCGGAGGACCCCGCCATCGAGGTCGTGGGCACCGCCGTCAACGGGCGGGTCGCCGTGGCGAAGCTGGAGCAGCTCAAGCCCGACCTGGTCACCATGGACATCGAGATGCCGGAGATGGACGGCATCGAGGCGGTCCGGGCGATCCGGGGCCGGGTGGGCGGGGTAGGACGCAGCCGCGTCCCGATCATCATGTTCAGCACGCTGACCGAGCGCGGCGCGTCGGCCACCCTCGACGCGCTCTCCGCCGGCGCGAACGACTACGTGACCAAGCCGGCCAACGTCGGCAGCGTGGCCCAGTCGATGGAGAGCGTGCGCGAGCAGCTCATCCCCAAGATCAAGGCCCTGCTGGGCCGGCCGGTCGGCCCCGGCCCGCGGGCCGCCGCCCCGGTCGCGGTGGCCCCGCCCCGCCCGGCCCCGCGCAGCGGGCCGCAGCGCAGGCCCGCCGTCCTGGTCATCGGCTCCTCCACCGGGGGCCCCGAGGCGCTGGCCCGCGTGCTGCCAGCGCTCCCGGCGTCGCTGCCGGTGCCGGTAGTGCTCGTGCAGCACATGCCGCCGGTCTTCACCCGCCAGTTCGCCCAGCGCCTGGACCGGCTGTGCGCCCTGCGCGTCGTCGAGGCCGTCGACGGCACCCCGCTGCAGCCCGGCACGGTGCACCTTGCCCCCGGCGACCGGCACCTCGTGGTCCGGACGTCGGCGCGCGGGCCGCACACCGCCCTGACCCAGGACCCGCCGGAGAACTTCTGCCGCCCCGCGGTCGACCCCCTCTTCCGCTCGGCCGCGGCCGCCTACGACGGCGCCGTCCTCGGGGTCGTGCTGACCGGCATGGGCGCCGACGGTCGCGCCGGCGCGGGCGTGATCCGCTCCGCCGGCGGCACGGTGCTGGCCCAGGACCAGGCGACCTCCGTGGTCTGGGGCATGCCCGGCGCGGTCACCCAGGCCGGCTACGCCGACGAGGTCCTCCCCCTTGACCGGGTCGCCGAGGCGATCGGCCGGCACCTGTCCGGCCTGACCACGGCCGCCCCCACCCCAGCAACCGTCGGAGGCCGGCGATGACACTTGCGACCACGAGCTTCGACTGGGTGCGCCAGCTGGTGCACAAGGAGAGCGCGATCGTCCTGCAGCCGGGCAAGGAGTACCTCGTCGAGGCACGCCTGCTGCCGATCGCCCGCAAGATGGGCCTGGACGACGTCGGCAAGCTCGTCGAGTCCGTGCGCACCCGGCCGAACCCGGACGCGACGCGGCGGATCGTCGAGGCGCTCACCACGAACGAGACGTCCTGGTTCCGGGACGGCGACCCGTTCACGGCGCTGACGTCCACGGTGCTGCCGGCGCTGCTGGCCGCCCGCGGTCCGGCCGAGCCGCTGAAGATCTGGTCGGCGGCCTGCTCCAGCGGGCAGGAGCCGTACACGATCGCGATGCTGCTCGAGGACGCGCTGCCCAACGCGGCGTCACGGGTCTCGATCACCGCGACCGACCTGTCCCGCGAGATGGTCGAGCGCACCCGCGCAGGGCGCTTCACCCAGCTCGAGGTCAACCGCGGCCTGCCCGCCCCGATGCTCGTCCGGCACTTCGCCCGGGCCGGCAGCGAGTGGGAGGTGGCCCCCGCCCTCAAGCGGATGGTCACCGCCTCGGAGTGCAACCTGGCCGCGCCGCTGCCGCGCATGGGCCCGTTCGACGTCGTCTACCTGCGCAACGTCCTCATCTACTTCGACCTCAGCACCAAGCAGTCGATCCTCCGGCGGGTGCGTGAGCTCATGCGTCCCGACGGCTGGCTGTTCCTGGGCGCCGCGGAGACGACCCTCGGTGTCGACGACTCATGGGAGCGGGTCGTCATCGGCCGCAGCTCCGCCTACCGCCCGCTGAAGGGGGCCTGAACGTGCGTGCACTGGTGATCGACGACTCCCGCGCCATGCGCCGGATCGTCACGCAGATCCTGGAGAACCTCGGCTACGAGGTCCGCGACGCGGGCCACGGCCGCGAGGGGCTCGACGTCCTCCACGAGGGCTGGGTCCCCGACCTGGCCACCATCGACTGGAACATGCCGGTGATGGACGGCCTGCAGTTCGTCTCGGCCGTCCGGGCCAACCCGGCCTGGCGCTCGATGACCATGATGATGGTCACCTCCGAGAGCGAGCACACCCAGATCGTGCGCGCGCTGGCCGCCGGCGCCCACGAGTACGTGATCAAGCCGTTCACGGCCGACGCGATCCGCGACAAGCTCGCGCTCCTCGGCCTGCTGCCCGAGGAGGTCGTCTCCCTGTGACCACTCTCGACACCGGGGAGCGCCGTCGCGCCAGCGACGCCCGCCCCCTCATCGCCGAGCTGATCGACGAGCCCACCATCGAGTCGATCGCCGGGGAGGCCTGGGTGGCCCTGGTCGGCGAGGACGAGTACCTGGTCCCGCTGCCGGGTGAGCTCCCCGCCGACGTCCTGTCCAGCTGGGTCGACGTCGTCGGCCCGTGGACCGGCAGCGTCGTCCTCACCACCGGCCGGCAGACCGCGGCCGAGCTGACCCGGGCCCTGCTCGGCGAGGCCGCCCCCGAGCTGCTGGAGCACGAGGACGTCGCCGACGCGTTCGGCGAGATCGCCAACGTCGTCGGCGGCAACGTCAAGGCCGCCCTCCCCGGTCCGTCCGGGCTCGGCCTGCCCGAGGTCGGCGACGCGCCGGCCGTCCGCAACCCGGCCGACGTCGTCCGCGTCGACGTCCTCTGGCGTGGCCAGCCGGTCGCCATCTCCGTGCAGGGTGCCCTCCCGGCCCTGCCCGGTTCCCACAACTGATCCGCATCACGGAAAGAGGTGTCCCTGTGAAGATCCTCGTCGCCGACGACAGCCGCGTGATGCGGCAGATCGTCATCCGAACCCTGCGCCAGGCCGGCTACGACGACCACGACATCGTCGAGGCCGAGGACGGCGTCGACGCGCTGGCCAAGGTCGGCTCCGAGCAGCCCGACCTGGTCCTGTCGGACTGGAACATGCCGAACATGACCGGGATCGAGTGCCTGCAGGCGCTGCGCTCCTCGGGGTCGAGCGTCCCGTTCGGCTTCGTCACCTCGGAGGGCTCGCAGGAGATGCGGGACAAGGCCGCCGATGCCGGCGCCCTGTTCCTCATCGCCAAGCCCTTCACCGAGGAGACGTTCAAGGACGTCCTCGACGGGGTGATCGCGTGACCACCGGGACCGTGCAGCTCCCGGCCGCCAAGGACGTCCGCGACATGCTCGCGGGCCTGCTCGGCAAGCCGGTCGCCGTCAGCCCCGGCGGTCCGGTGACCCCGACGCCGACCAGCCCGGTGTCGGTCGCCGTCTACGTCGACCCGCACATGGCGATCAACGCCCTGTGCGTCATGGACCTCGCCGTCTCCGCCTACACCGGCGGCGCGCTGGCCCTGCTGCCCCCCGGCGGCTGCCAGGACGCGGTCGAGGAGGACGGCGAGCTCACCGGCCTCATGGCCGAGGCGCTGCACGAGGTGGTGAACGTCCTCTCCGCGATGTTCAACACCCCGGGCGCCCCGCACTCGAAGCTGCACAAGCTCTTCGCCCCCGGCGACGACCTCGACCCGGACGTCGCCGGCATGCTGGCGAACTTCAACCGGATCGACCTCGTGGTCGAGGTCCCCGGCTACGGCAAGGGCGGCCTCAGCCTCGTCCTGCCGTGAGGTAGCCGCACCCTGCAGCACCACGCGCAGAGGCCGTGCGCCCGGTTCCTCCGCGGAACCGGGCGCACGGCCTCTGTTGCACGTGGAACACCCGTCACACGAGCGCGGGCGCCCGGTCCTCGTGCTCGCTGGGCAGGCAGGCCCACACGTGCTTGCAGCTGCCGTCGACGTACCAGCCGTGGGCGACCGAGAGCCGGGCCACCAGGTGCAGGCCGAGGCCGCCCTGAGCGGGGTCGCGGTCGACCGCGGGGGAGGGCATGGTCTCGGGGTCGCGGTCGCTGACGTCGAGCAGCCAGCCGCCGCTGCCGGCGACCACCGTCGCCACCACCGGGGTCCCGCCGTGCCGGAGCGCGTTGGAGGCCAGCTCGTCGAAGGCGAGGACGAGCTGCTCGGCAGCGGGATCGTCGGGGTCGCGCGGGAGACCGACGTCCCCCAGCCTGCTCCGCAGCACCGATCGTGCGGCGGGCAGCTCCCCGATCGTCCCGAGATGCCAGCGCCAGACCTCCCCGCGACCATCCGGCAACGGCCGTAATGGCCAGGTCATGCGAGCCATGCCTCCTCCGGTCGTCGTCCGTCTGCTAGGACCACTTCTCCGGTGCCCAGGAAGCCGCTCGCCCAACCACGCCGGGGGCGACCGCAGGTGAGGTCACCTCACCGGGGGGAGAGGAGGCGCACGGCGACGAGGGCGACGTCGTCCTGCGGGGTGCCGGCGAGCATGCGGTCGAGCAGCTCGTCGCAGAGCTCGGCCAGCGGGCGGCCGGCGAGCGCAGCGAGGTGTCCCGCCAGCTGCTCGAGGCCGGCGTCGATGGTGCGGCCCCGCCGTTCGACCAGCCCGTCGGTGTAGAGCAGCACCACGGCGCCCGCCGGGAGGTCGTGGGCGCGCTCGCTGCGCTCCGCGGTCGGGTCGACGCCGAGCATGAGGTCGCCGACCCGCTCGCCCAGCACGCCCACCCCGCCGTCCGGCGCGAGGACGAGCGGCGGCGGGTGACCCGCGTTGGCCCACCGCAGCGCGACCCGTCCGCCGTCCCGACCGGTCAGCCGGGCGACGGCGGCGGTGGCGAGCGTCCCGGTGTGCATCGACGCGATGGCCTCGTCGAGGCCGCGCAGCACCTCCGTGGGGCCGGCGCCGCTGTGGTGCGCGATGCCGCGCAGCAGGCCCCGCAGCTGCCCCATGGCGGCCGCCGCGGCGGTGTCGTGCCCGACCACGTCGCCGATCACGACCACCGGCGTGCCGTCGCGGAGCAGGAACGCGTCGTACCAGTCGCCGCCGACGCGGGCCGCCTCGGCGGCGGGCACGTAGCGGACGACGACCTCCGTCCCCGGCACGGTCGGGGGCTCGGTGAGCAGGCTCCGCTGCAGCGCCTCGGCGAGCTGTGCCTGCTGGTTCTGCCGGTGCACCCGCTCGATCGCCCGCCCGGCCTGCGCGGCGACCTCCCGGGCGGTGTCCAGGTCCTCCTCGCCGACCACCCGGCCAGGGTCGTGGTAGAGCGTGAGGACACCGACGGTGCGGTCGGTGGCGGGCAGGGGCAGCACGCTCGCCCGCTCGGGTCCGAGCCGCTCGAGGAGGTCGCGGGCGGGGCCGGGACCCATGAGCGCCAGCACGTCGGCGACCGGCTCGGTCGCCGACGTCCCGCCGGTCAGCGCCTGCGCCACCGGCGACGACGGCGGCAGGGTGTCCAGGCGCACCGCGGCGTAGCGGTCCAGCAGCTCCCGCCGGCGCTCGTCGGCGTGCCACGACCCGACGTCCCGGGCCCGGCCGTCCCGGTCGACGACGGTCACGATGCAGGCGTCGGTGAGCATGGGGACGACGAGGCGGGCGAGCCGGCCGAGCGCGGAGACGCCGTCGAGGGCACCGGAGACCTCCGCGTTCACCCGGGCCAGCAGGTCGAGCCGGGCGGTCGCGCGGCGGGCGGCGTCCTGCGCCCGGTGGCGGTCGGTGACGTCGAGCCAGTACACGGCCAGCCCCTCCGGGCCGGGCCAGGCGCGCACCTCGTACCAGCCGCTGCGCTCGCCGACGTAGGGCGCCTCGAACGCCACGGCATCCCCGGTGGCGACGGCCTCCCGGTAGGCGGTCTCGAACCGGCTGCCGACCATCCGGGGGTAGACCTCCCAGATCGACCGGCCGAGCAGCTCCGAGCGCGGCTCGGCGAGCATCCGGTCCATCGCGGCGTTCACGTAGGTGAACCGCCAGCCGGCGTCGAGCAGGAAGAAGCCGGCCGGCATCGACTCCAGGACGTCGGCCAGCGCCGCCTGGGGGAGCCCCGGCCCGGCCCCGGGCACGACGCGCAGGAGCGGGGGCTCCGGCTCGGGGAGCTCCGCCGGGGACTGCTGCTCGGGTGGCACCTCGCCCCCCACCGTCGGTCGTCGTCGACCCCGCTGTCGGAGCTCACCCGGTGGTGGGCCGGGAGGACAGGGAGAGTGTGGCCGCGGTCACGCCCGCTGCCAAGGATCGGCGGCGCGAGGGTCGGGCACGAAACGGTCACGTCCGGTGCGGCACGCCGATGGGGCAGAGTGGGGCCGTGCACGGGGACCCGGCGGGCGGTCCCTCGGGTGACCTGCTGGTGCAGGCGGTCGAGGGCATGGACCGTCCGCTGGTCGTCCTGGACGACGAGTGGCGCATCCGCTACGTCAACCCGGCCGGGGCGCGGGCGCTCGACCGCACCGTCGGCGGGCTGGTGGGGCGGGACATCCGGGCCGAGTTCCCCGAGGCGGTCGGCGGGCCGTTCGAGGAGCTGTGCACGCGGGTCCGGGCCACGGGGGAGTCGGGCAGCACCGAGGCGTGGTTCGCGCCCCTGGAGCGGTGGTTCCGCGCCGACGCGTTCCTCACCGATGCCGGCCTGGTGGTCACCTACGACGACGTGACCGCGCGGCGCCGGGGCGAGGCCGAGCGGGTCGCGTCGGCGCTGCGGGCCGAGGAGGCCGGGCGGCACATCATGCTGCTCGGCGACATCAACCTGGCGATGACGTCCACGACGGACATCGACGAGTCGGTGCAGCGCTTCGCCGACCTCGTCGTCCCGCTGCTGGGCGACTGGTGCCTGGTGAGCGTGATCGACCCTGACGGCCGCCGGCGCGATGTCGGTCGCGCGCACAGCGACCCGGCGCTGGCCGGGGCGATGCACCGCTACGCCGACCTGCGGGTGATCTCGAACCGCGCCGCCGCGCCGGTCCCCCGGCTCATGCGCGAGCTGGAGCCGGTGGTCGTCCAGCAGCTCACCCCGGAGCAGGTGGACGCGATGGTCGGCGACGAGGAGAGCCGCCGGGCGCTGGCCCCGCTGCGGCCGGCCGCGGCCGCCGCCTTCCCGCTGGTGGCCCGGGGCGAGCTGATCGGCGCCCTGACGCTGGTCAACGGGCCCGAGCGGGGACCGTTCACCGACGCGGAGCTGCGCACCGCCGAGGTCGCCTCGCGGCGGGCCGGGCTGGCCCTGGACAACGCGCGGCTGGCCGCGGCCAACCAGCAGGTCGCCGAGCGGCTGCAGCGCAGCCTGCTCTCCCCGCCGGTGCAGCCGGACCACCTGGAGCTGGCGGTCCGCTACCGCCCCGCCACGCGGGGCATCTCCATCGGCGGCGACTGGTACGACGCGTTCCTCCAGCCCGACGGCGACACCGTTCTCGTGATCGGCGACGTCATGGGGCACGACATCGAGGCCGCCGCCGCGATGGGGCAGGTCAAGACGCTCGTGCGCGGCATCGCCTTCGACCGGCGGGAGGAGCCCGCCGGGGTGCTGCGACGGGTCGACCACGCCCTGGTGGGCCTGTCGGTCCCGACGCTCGCCACGGCCCTGGTCTGCCGGGTGGAGCAGGACGACGGCGACCGCCGCGCCGGGCTGCGGCGGCTGCGCTGGGCCTCGGCGGGCCACCCGATGCCGATGCTCGCGCTCGCCGACGGCACCGTGCACGACCTCGAGTCGCCGGTGGGCCCGCCGCTGGGCATCGGGTGGCGCGGGCCGCGCGCCGATGGCCGGGCGCCGGTGCCGGAGGGCAGCACGCTGCTGCTGTTCACCGACGGGCTGTTCGAGCGCCGCGGCATGCTGCTCGACGAGGGGCGGGACCGCGTCCGCCGGCTGCTGGCCGACTCCGCCGCCGCTCCGCTGCCCGAGCTGTGCGACCGGCTGCTCGCCGAGCTGGTCGGCGAGCGGGTGGAGGACGACGTCGCCGTCCTCGCCGTGCGGGCGCACCCGCTGGGCGGTCCCCGGCCGCCGGAGGCCGGCCCCGAGCGGCTCCCGCCGGTCGTCCCGCCGGCCTGCTAGCGCGGCCCGGCCGCGCGCACCGCGGCGGCGATCGCGGCCACGCCCTCGGCCGCCCACACGATCGAGTCGTGGTTGGTGCCGGGCACCGGCACGGCGCGCACGCCCTGCCGGTCGGCCCCGAGCCGGGCCAGCCGGTTCTCGTCGTAGAGCCCGGGCGGCACGTCCGTCGTGCCCCGGGGCGCCCACAGCAGGGTGGCCGCGACGGGGAGGTCGGCGGTCGCCTCCAGCACCCTCTCGTTCGCCAGCAGGTCACCGCCGTCGACCCGCACCGCCTCGGGGACGACGGTGCTGTGCAGCGACGGCGGGGAGCCGGCGACGTCGCGGGCGAGGAAGGCGGCCACGGAGGGGACGTCGACCCACGGCCCGACAGTGGGGTGCCGCGCCCAGTAGGCCCGGACGGCCGCCAGGTCGGGGAAGGTGGTGGCCAGCCGGTCCAGCGTGCTGCCGAGCAGCGCGGCGAGCATCGCGTCGACGTCCTCGCCGGGTGGCTGCGGGAACGGCAGGCCGCCGTCGACGAGGACGAGGCCGCGCACCCGGTAGCGGGCCGTGCCGGAAGCGGCGAGCGTGGCGACGAAGGCGCCCATCGAGTGGCCGACGAGCACGGCGTCGCCGTAGCGGTCGAGGACGGCGCCCAGGTCGTCGGCGTGGGCGGCCAGGCCGTACGGCGGTGGCAGCGCCGCCGAGGCGGCGCGGCCGCGCAGGTCCGGCGCGAGCACCTCGAACTCCCCGGCGAGCTCGGCGGCGACGCGCGCCCACACCAGGGCGTTCGACGTGATGCCGTGCAGCAGCACCGCGGCCGGTGCGCCCGGGGCGTCCGCGGCCCAGCGCAGCACGGCGAGGTCGCCGCCCGCCACGGGCACGGTGGTCAGCTCGGGATCGCGCGGCTCGGTCATGGCGGTCTCCTACCCGGCCACCTCGATGGCGAAGGCCACCAGGAAGCCCACGCTCGCGATCACCCCGGTCCAGGTGCGCGTCCGCTCGAAGGCCTCGGGGATCATCGTGTCGGCGATCATCGTCAGTATCGCCCCGGCCGCCACGGCGGTGATCCACGCGACCGCCTCCGGCGACGCGCTGCCCAGCGCGGCGTAGCCGACCAGCGCCGCGAGGCCGCTGACCACCGCGATCCCGCCCCACAGGCCGAACACGTACCGCGCCGAGCGGCCGCTGCGCTTCATCCCCGCGGCGCTGGAGAGGCCCTCGGGGACGTTGGAGATGAACACGGCGGCGAGCATCGACAGGCTCACCCCTCCCCCGCTCAGCAGCCCGATGCCGAGCACGACCGACTCCGGGATGCCGTCGAGCAGTGCCCCGACCGCGATCGCCGTCCCGCTGCCCGCCTGCTCCTGCTCGCTGGGCATGTCCTCGTCGGGGTCCCCGCCCGAGCGCTTGCGGTGCCGGGCGCCGCGGCGGGCGAGCAGGGCGTTGGCCCCCACGTAGGCGAGCGAGCCGGCGAGGAAGCCGAACGCGGCCGCCGCGAGCCCGCCGGTCTCCGCGGCCTCCTGCATGAGGTCGAAGGCGACGGCGGAGATGAGCACGCCGGAGCCGAACGCCATGACCGACGCGATCGCCGCCTGGGGCACGCGGGCGAACCAGGCGACGAGCGCGCCCAGCACCAGGGCCGCGCCGCCCAGCAGCCCCCACAGCCCCGCCTCCAGCCACACCGGCACCGGTGGGTTCTAGCCCGGAAAAGCTCCTCTACTCGGGGTGGGAGAGGAGGTAGCGGCCGAAGTGGGGCACGGTGAAGGCGATCTGGCCCCGCTCGGCGGAGTAAACGAGGCCCTTCTTGATCAGCGAGTCGCGGGCCGGCGACAGCGACGCCGGCTTGCGCCCGAGCGAGACGGCCACCTCGGAGGTGGCGACGGCGGTGCCCTGCGGACCGCCGAGCTCGGCCATGGCGTGCATGTACTCCCGCTCGGCGGGGGTGGCCCGGTCGTAGCGGGACCCGAAGAAGCCCACTGCCAGCTCGGCCTCGGCCACCGGGGCGGCCATCGCCACGTCGGCCGCGGTGATCGGCGAGGCGGCGGCGACGTCCCAGGTGACCTTGCCGTAGGCCTGCACGAAGTACGGGTAGCCGTCGGCGGCGGCGTAGAGGGCGTCCAGGGCATCGGCCTCGAAGGTGACGTGCTCCCGCTCGGCCGGGGCCAGCAGGGCGCGGTCGGCGGCCGCCCGGTCGAGCCGGTCGATGCGCAGGTAGCGGAACAGCCGCTCGGAGTAGCTCTTGGACGCGCTGAGCACCGCGGGCAGGTGCGGCAGGCCGGCGCCGACGACGATCAGCGGCGCGCCCTGCTGGGAGAGCTCGTGGCAGGCGGCGCAGACGGCCGAGACGTCGTCGGGCTGCACGTCCTGCATCTCGTCGATGAACAGCGCGATGCCCTTGCCGACGTCGGCGGCCAGCCCGGCGGCGTCGCTGAGCAGCTCGACCAGGTCGATCTCGATGTCGCCGGAGTCGGCCCGGCCGCTGGCCGGGGGGACGTCGATGCCCGGCTGCCAGCGGTCCCGCACCTTGGCGTCCGGCTGCTGGCGCAGCGCGAAGGCCTTGACCACGCCGAGGACGGCGTCCATCGAGTCCTGGTCGGGGTGGCGCAGCTCGCGCAGCGCCATGTGCAGCGCCGAGGACACCGGACGGCGCAGCGACTGGTCCGGGCGGGCCTCGATCTTGCCCGTCCCCCAGCCGCGGCCGATCGCCGCCGAGCGCAGCTGGTTGAGCAGCACCGTCTTGCCCACCCCGCGCAGCCCGGTGAGGACCAGCGAGCGCTCGGGCCGGCCGTGGGCGATCCGCTCCAGGACGACGTCGAACGCCGACAGCTCGGTGTCGCGGCCGGCCAGCTCGGGCGGCCGCTGCCCCGCGCCGGGGGCGTAGGGGTTCCGCACGGGGTCCACGTCGAGCACCGTATGGCGCCGTCTAGCGATCGCCGTAGACATCCGTAGAACGGTGTAGCGCGTGTCGCGCGCGGGCAGCCCACCCCCATGACCGATGACGAGCTGACCCGGGACCTGCTCCAGCTGGAGCACCGCGGCTGGCAGGCCCTGAGCGACGGCAGCGGGGCGGACTTCTACGGGTCGCTGATGACCGACGACGGCGTCATGGTGCTGGCCAACGGCACGGTCGCCGACCGGGCGGCGGTCCTGGAGGCCCTGCGCGGCTCCCCGCCCTGGCAGCGCTTCGAGCTCGACAGCGCGCGGGTGGTGCCCGCCGGGGACGGCGCCGCGGTGCTGGTCTACACCGCCCGCGCCTGGCGGGAGGAGTCCGGGCCGCCCTTCGCCGGGGCCATGACGAGCACCTACGTGCGGGACGGCGACGGCTGGCGGCTGGCCGTCTACACCCAGACGCCCCTCCCCTGAGCCGCTCGACAGGTCCGTCTGCGACTGTCTACGGACGACGCTAGAGAGCGGTAGAACGGCTCAGATGCGGGTTCGGCACAGGTGGGGGCGCTAGCGTGCCACCGTGATCAAGTTCGTGCTGAAGGTCGTCATCCTGGCGGCGACCTTCTACGGGATGGCCCGCCTCCAGATTCCGGCGGGCCTGGAGGTGGTTCCGAACCCGGACGGCCCGCTGGGCGAGTTCGGCACCTACCTGTGGATCGGGCTCATCTTCGGGGTGATCAACGCGATCGTCGGTCCGATCCTGCGGCTGCTGTCGCTGCCGTTCGTGATCCTCACCCTGGGCCTGTTCCTGCTGGTCATCAACGCGGCCCTGCTGGCCATCACGGCGGGAGTGACCGATCGCCTCGACATCGCCGGTTTCGGGACGGCGCTCCTCGGCGGGCTCATCCTCGCCGTCGTCGGGTGGGTCGCCGACCAGGTGCTCGACCGCTGACGCCGCACGCGCCGGGTCGCCGTGACGGGGGCTCCGCGCGGCACTAGCGTGGGCCTCCATGGGGAGCACCACCGACGTTGCTCCGGCCACCACGGGGGACGGTGCTCCGACCGAGCTCGCCGTGCTCGAGGCCGAGCGCACCGAGAAGCGGCAACTGCTGGACCGGGCCGCGGAGACGGCCGCCGGCGAGGGGGCGCTCCCGGCCGGCTGCTCCCCCGACGACGTCCACCCGCTGCTGCAGCGCTACTACTGGAGCGAGCCGGCGGCCGAGGTGCTCGGCCACGACCCGGCGGAGCTGGCCGAGCTGGCGCTGGGCCACATGCGGCTGGCCGAGGTCCGCCCGCAGGGGTCGGCGACCGTGGACGTGCAGCGGCTCCCGGACGGTCGGGGGATCGTCCGGATCGTCACCGACGACATGCCGTTCCTCGTCGACTCGGTCACCGCCGAGGTGGTCCGCCAGGGCGTCGGGCTGGCGCACGTGGTGCACCCGGTGGTCGTCGTCCGCCGCGACGTGACCGGCCGGATCCGCGAGTTCTGCGACACCGCCTCCCCCGACGGGCTGGGACCCGACGCGGTGCCCGAGTCGTGGATGGCCGTCGTCCTCGACGGGCCGCTCGACGACGAGGCCACCGACGACCTGGTCGCCGGGCTGCGGTCGGTGCTGGCCGACGTGCGGGCCGTCGACGAGGACGCCGGCAAGCTGCGCGCCCGGGCGCTGGAGCTGGCCGACCGGCTGGAGCAGCAGGCCGGCGCGCGCCCCGGGACCGCCGATCCGGCCGCCGACCCGGCCGACGACCCCACCGAGGCCGCCGCGCTGCTGCGCTGGCTGGCCGACGGCAACTTCGTCTTCCTCGGCGCCCGCGACGTGCAGCCGGCGCCCTCGCGCGGCAAGAGCGCCGTGCGCGCCGTCCCCGGCACCGGGCTGGGGGTGCTGCGCAGCGACACCGACATGAGCGCCGCCGTCCTCGCCGCCCCGGAGGCCCGGCGCTCGACCGGCGGGCGGCTGCTCGCCGTCACCAAGGCCGACGCCCGCTCGCCGGTCCACCGGCGGGCCTGGATGGACCTCGTCGTCGTCACCCTGCCCGACGCCGACGGCAACCCCCGCCAGCACCGCCTGGTGGGGCTGTTCCCCACCGCGGCGTACACGACCAGCGTGCTCGACGTGCCGCTGGTCCGGCGGCGGGTGGCCGAGGTGATCGCCCGCTCCGGCGTGCCGGCCGACAGCCACACCGGCAAGGCGCTGCTCGACGTCCTGGAGACCTACCCGCGCGACGACCTCGTCCAGGTCACCACCGACGAGCTGCTGCCGGTCGCCATGGCGGTGCTCTACCTGCAGGAGCGCCGCCAGACCCGGCTGTTCCTGCGCCGCGACCCGGCCGCGCGGTTCTGGTCGGCGCTGGTCTACCTGCCGCGCGACCGCTACACCACCGAGGTCCGCACCCGCATGCAGCAGGTGCTGCTCGAGCGGCTGGGCGGCACCTCGATCGAGTACACCGCCTGGTCGACCGAGTCGGTGCTCACCCGGCTGCACTTCGTCGTCCGGGTGCCGCAGGGCCGCCGGGGCGCGCCGAAGCCGCCCGACGTCGACGCCGAGGCGCTGCAGGCCGAGCTGGCCGCGGTCGCCCGCAGCTGGACCGACGAGCTGTCCGACGCCCTGCACGCCGTGCACGAGCCGGTCGAGGCCGAGCGGCTGCTGGCCCGGGTCGCCGACGCCTTCCCGGCCGCCTACCAGGAGGACTTCCCGGCCGCCCGCGCGGTCGAGGACATCGGCCGGCTCGAGGAGCTGCAGCCGGGTGGGATGGCGCTGCGGCTCTGGTCGCCGCAGGGCGCCGACCCCGCCGAGCGGCGGCTGACGATCTACCGGGTCGGGCAGCGGCTGCTGCTCTCCGACGTGCTGCCGGTGCTGCAGCACATGGGCGTCGACGTCGTCGACGAGCGGCCGTACGAGATCGACCGGATCGGCGCCCCGCTGGCGTGGATCTACGACTTCGGCCTGACCACGACGGTGGCCGACCTGCCGCTGCTGCGCTCGCTGCCCGAGCGGTTCACCGAGGCGGTGTCCGCCGTGTGGCGCGGCGACGCCGAGGACGACGGGCTCGGCGCGCTGGTGCTCCTCGCCGGGCTGAACTGGCGCCAGGTCACCGTGGTGCGGGCCTACGTGCAGTGGCTGCGCCAGACCGGGCTGCCGTTCGGGCAGGGCTACGTCGAGTCGACGCTGGCCGCGCACCCGGAGATCGTCGGCCGGCTGGTCGCGCTGTTCGAGACCCGCTTCTCCCCCGGCCGCGACTCCGGGCGGGCGGCGCGGCAGGAGGAGCTGATCGCCGCGCTGCGCCGGTCGATCGGCGAGGTGGCCTCCCTCGACGCCGACCGCGTGCTGTCGGCGCTGCTGGCGGCCGTCGTCGCCACCCAGCGCACCACCTACTACGCCCTGTCTTCCCCCCACCCGCCGCCGCTGGCCCTCAAGCTCGACCCGTCGCAGGTGCCCGACCTGCCCGAACCGCGGCCGTGGCGCGAGGTCTGGGTCAGCTCGCCGCGGGTGATGGGCGTGCACCTGCGCTTCGGCGCGGTCGCCCGCGGCGGGCTGCGCTGGTCGGACCGCCGGGAGGACCTGCGCACCGAGGTGCTCGGCCTGGTGAAGGCGCAGATGGTGAAGAACACCGTCATCGTGCCGACCGGCGCCAAGGGCGGGTTCGTGGTCAAGCGCCCGCCGGGCGAGGGCGCCTCCCGCGACGACGTCCTGGCCGAGGGCATCGCCTGCTACAAGCTGTTCATCGGGGCGCTGCTGTCGCTCACCGACAACCTGGTGGAGGGCCGGGTCGTCCCGCCCGAGCGGGTGGTGCGCCACGACGGCGACGACACCTACCTCGTCGTCGCGGCCGACAAGGGGACGGCGACGTTCTCCGACATCGCCAACGGGGTGGCGGTCGAGCGCGGGTTCTGGCTGGGCGACGCCTTCGCCTCCGGCGGCTCGGTGGGCTACGACCACAAGGCCATGGGCATCACCGCCCGCGGCGCCTGGGAGTCGGTCACCCGGCACTTCCGCGAGCTCGGCGTCGACGTGCAGACCGAGGACTTCACCGTTGTCGGGATCGGCGACATGTCCGGTGACGTGTTCGGCAACGGGATGCTGCTGTCGGAGCACATCCGGCTGGTCGGCGCCTTCGACCACCGGCACGTCTTCGTCGACCCCTCCCCCGACGCGGCGGCGTCGTTCGCCGAGCGGCGCCGCCTGTTCGCGCTGCCCCGCTCGTCGTGGGCCGACTACGACCCGGCGCTGATCAGCGCGGGCGGCGGGGTGTGGCCCCGCACGGCGAAGGCGGTGCCGGTCTCGCCGGAGGTGCGGGCGGCGCTCGGCCTGGACGACGACGTGGACACGCTCACCCCCACCGAGCTGATCCGGGCGATCCTGCTGGCACCGGCCGATCTGCTGTTCAACGGCGGCATCGGCACCTACGTCAAGGCGCGCGACGAGAGCGACCTGGAGGTCGGCGACAAGGCCAACGACGCCGTCCGGGTGGACGGCGAGCAGCTGCGGGTGCGCGTGGTCGCCGAGGGCGGCAACCTCGGCCTGACCCAGCGCGGGCGCGTGGAGTACGCGCTGGCCGGCGGCCGGATCAACACCGACGCGATCGACAACTCCGCCGGCGTCGACACCTCCGACCACGAGGTCAACATCAAGATCGCGCTGAACCGGGTGGTGGACGACGGCGCGCTCGACGCCGCCGGCCGGGCCGCGCTGCTCGGCGAGATGGCCGACGAGGTCGCCGCCGCCGTCCTGACGGACAACCACGCGCAGAACGCGGCGCTGGCCACCGAGGTCAGCTCGGCCCGGTCGCTGCTCGACGCGCACGAGCGGTTCATCCGCGCGCTGGAGCGCGGCGGGCGGCTCAACCGCGCCGTGGAGTTCCTGCCCGACGAGCGCGGGCTCACCGAGCGCCGGCGCGACGGTCAGGCGCTCACCGGCCCGGAGCTGTCGGTGCTGCTGGCCTACGCGAAGCTCGAGACCGGGGACGCCGTCCTCTCCTCGGCGCTGCCCGACGACGCGGCGCTGGAGGACCTGCTCGTCGAGTACTTCCCGACGGCGCTGCGGGCGCGGTTCCCGGCCGCGCTGACCGCGCACCCGCTGCGGCGGGAGATCGTGGCGACGGCGGTGACGAACCGGGCGGTGAACGTCGCCGGGGTCACCGGGCTGTTCCGGCTGGCCGAGGAGACCGGTGTGCCGCTGGCCGCCGTGGTGCGCGCGCACGCGGTGGCGCTGGCCGTGTTCGACGTCGACCGGCTGTGGTCGGCGGTGCGGCCGCTGGACAACCAGGTGCCGGCGACGGCGCAGGTGGAGCTGCGCACCGAGGCGACCCGGCTGGCCGAGCGGGCGGCGCGCTGGCTGCTGCGGCTGCCCGACCTGACCGGCGAGCAGCCGGCGTCGCTGGCCGCGGTGACGGAGCGGTTCGGCCCGTCGGTGGCCGCCGTCCGCGCGGGGCTGCCGCACTGGCTGCTCGGCGCCGAGGCGCACGCCTACGCCGAGCGGGCCGCCCGGCTGGAGTCGGCCGGGGTGCCGGCCGAGCTGGCCGCCCAGGTGGCCGCCGCTCCCCTGCTGCCGTCCGCGCTGGACCTGGCAGTGGTCGCCGAGCGGACCGGCGCGCCCATCGCCCAGGCCGGCCAGGTGCTGCAGCGGCTGGCCGACCGGCTCTCGCTGGTGCCGCTGCGCGAGCTGATCATCGCGCTGCCCCGCGACCGGCGGTGGAACTCGATGGCGCGGGCCACCCTGCGCGACGACCTCGCCGCCGAGCAGGCCGCGCTCACCGCCGACGTGCTGGCGCTGCGGGCCGGGGACGACGACAGCCCTGCCGACCTGGTGGGGGCGTGGGCGTCCGGCTGGGACGCCGGCCAGCGCCGCGCCGCCGCGCAGCTGACCGACATCGCGTCCGGGGACCGGCAGGAGCTGGCCGAGCTCCTGGTGGCGGTCCGCACCCTGCGCGGCCTCCGCCGCCGCTGACGGTCGGCGGCGACGATCAGCTGAGCTGATCGCAGAGGTTCCTCCCCACGGTGCGGCGTGAGGGAGGACCTGTTGCGGCGAGGGAGGACGTCGCCCGCGCGTCGCCCTCGCCGTGTGGTCGCCACCTCCACGGTGTGCCGCGCGGGTCGTGACCATGACGCGAGGGATGCCGGGACGGCGAGGTGACCGGAGCGGCTGCCGGCACGGGTTCTCCGGCTGCGCTAGGGGCGTCTCGGACCGTCTAGCGGGACGGCTAGAGAGTCGTAGAACGGGTCAGAGGGCCGGACGGCGTTCGCCGAAGCGGGTCGCCTGCTCGAAGGCGTGGCCCACCTCGAGCACGCGGCGGTCGGCGCGCGGCGGCCCCACGATCTGCAGCCCCACCGGCAGGCCGTCCGGCGTGAAGCCGCCCGGCACCGACAGCGCGGGGCACCCGGTGGGCGTGATGAGCGTGCAGGAGCGCATCCACTCCAGGTAGTTCTCCTGCGGCACCCCGCCGATCTCGGTCGGGTACTCCAGCTCCACCGGGAAGGGCAGCACCTGCGTCGTCGGCGCCAGCAGAACGTCGTAGCGCTCGAAGAACGCCACGACCCGCTCGTACAGCTGGGTGTGCGCCACCTCGGCCCGGGCGATGTCGGCGCCGGTGAGCTTCGCGCCCATCTCCGCGTTCCAGCGGATGCTCTCCTTGACCAGCTCCGGGTGCCGGCGCGACTTCTCCAGGTGCGCCTGCTCGAACAGCCAGGCCCGCAGCGTGCCGAACACGTCGTCGGCGCCCGACAGGTCCGGGCAGTCCTCCTCCACCGACGCGCCCAGCTCGGCGAACACCTGCACCGACTGCGCCAGCGCGGCGGTCACCGCCGGGTCCACGGTCACCCGGCCGCCGAGGTCGGGCGCCCAGGCCACCCGCAGCCCGGCCGGCGAGGCGTCGAGCGGCTCCCCGAACGCGGACCCCGGCTTCTCCAGCGAGATCGGCACCCGCGGGTCCGGCCCGGCGATCGCCGACAGCTGCAGCGCGACGTCGGCCACCGTCCGCCCCATCGGCCCCTGGACCGACAGCGTCGACCAGCCGAGCGGCGACGGCCAGGTCGGCACCCGCCCCGGCGTCGGCCGCAGCCCGACGACGTTGCAGAACGCCGCCGGGTTGCGCAGCGAGCCGCCCATGTCCGACCCCTCGGCCAGCGGCACCAGCCCGGCGGCCAGCGCGGCGGCCGCTCCCCCGCTCGACCCGCCCGCCGACAGCCCCTGCCGGTAGGGGTTGTGGGTCACGCCGAAGAGCGGGTTGAAGGTGTGCGAGCCGGCCGCGAACTCGGGCACGTTCGTCTTGCCCACCCGCACCGCACCGGCCGCCCGCAGCCGGGCCACCACGAGCTCGTCGCGCGCCGGCACCGTCTCCGCGAACAGCGGCGAGCCCCACGTCGTCCGCATCCCGCCGGTCGCGTGGGTGTCCTTGTGCGCCACCGGCAGCCCGTGCAGCGGGCCGACGTCCTCGCCGGCCGCCAGCGCTGCGTCGGCGGCGTCGGCCGCCGCCCGTGCGCCGTCGACGTCCAGCGTCACGATCGCGTTGACGGCGGGGTTCACCCGCTCGATCCGGTCGAGGTGGGCGTCCAGCAGCTCGCGCGCGGAGATCTCGCGGGTGCGGACCAGCCCGGCCAGCTCCGTCGCCGGCCGGAAGCAGAGTTCTGCGTCTGGGTGGAGGCTCACCCCGCGAGGTTCCCACGCTGGGCGCGCGTCGTGACCACCTGGTCGGCCGGGACGACGAGGACCAGCGCGTCGCCGCCGCCGGACTCGACCGCCCACCCGTTGCGCCGGAGCAGCGCCCGCAGCCGGCCGGCGTCGGCGGGCTCGGCCGTCGTCGTCGCCAGGAAGCGCGCCAGCCGGCCCTTGTGCGCCTTGTTGAAGTGGCTGACCACCGCCCGCGAGCCGTCGGGGCGCTCGCTCAGCACCGTCACGGTGACCGCACCCGGCACCGGCGCCAGCTGCGCGTACGACCCGCTGCGCAGGTCCACCACCAGGTCGTCCACCTCGGCCAGCACCGCGCCGAGCGCCGGCTTCCACAGCGCCCGCAGCGTCGGCAGCCCGGGCAGCTGCGAGGCCGCGGAGAGGCGGTACGGGGGGATCCGGTCGCCGTCCCGCACCAGGCCGAACAGCGCGGACCCGACGGCCAGCCGGCCGGCCGCGCGCGAGCGCTGCGCCTTCGTCATCGACCGGACGTCGAGGGCGTCGTAGAGGACGCCGGTGTAGCGCTCCAGGGCCGGCGCGGTCGCCGCCGTGCGCAGTGCGGCGTTGCGGGCGATCTCGCCGTCCTGCTGCGCCGAGAGGCCGAGGGCGGCCCGGGACGCGGGGACGTCGTCGGCGAGCGCCACCAGCGCCTCGACCAGCTGCGCCCGCACGGGGGTCAGCGACGGCGAGGAGAGGGCGGAGAGGTCGAGGGGGGCGCCGGAACCGCCCGGCGACTTGGTCTCGGACGGGGGGAGCAGCACGAGCACGAGGAACCAGACTAGGTCCAGTAGAGGAAGCGGGCCTGCGGCAGGCGGTCGGCGACCGCTGCCTCGAACCAGCTCCGCAGCTCGGCCATCGTCTCCTTGGGGTAGACGTGCTTGACCGACCCGAACTTCCCCCGCTTGGTGGTCCGCTGCTTCTCATCCATCTCCAGCTTCGTCCGCGGGTACCAGTCGAGCAGCGTCGCCTTGCTGCCGGGCGTGAACCGGTGCGTGATGCACTCCACGGTCAGGTCGGCCCCGGCCGGCAGCGCCGCGGCCACCGCGTCGAGCAGGGCGCCGTACTCCTCGCGCCACCCGTCGACCGGCATGATCGGCGCGAGGGTCAGCCCGACCGGGTAGCCGGCGGCGGCGACGGCGCCGAGGGCCGCGATCCGGCCGTCGACGGGCGACGTGGCGCCCTCGAAGCGGCGGGCCACCGAGGCCGCGTTCAGGGAGAAGCGCAGCCGGGTGCGGCCGCCGTGCGGCAGGTCGAGCAGGCCGGCGACGTCGTCGAACTTGGTGGTGGCGCGCAGCTGCACCGGACCCGCCCAGGGGTGCGTGCCGAAGTGGCCGATCATCGTGGCGAGCCCGCCGGTCAGGTGCTCGAGCGCCAGCGGGTCGGTGT
Organism: Blastococcus sp. SYSU D00669; assembly: GCF_054050715.1. NCBI lineage: Bacteria > Bacillati > Actinomycetota > Actinomycetes > Geodermatophilales > Geodermatophilaceae > Blastococcus > Blastococcus sp. SYSU D00669. The sequence continues at coordinate 178,049 of NZ_JBJGZV010000003.1, read as the reverse complement.
AGCAGGACGCCTCGAACGTCGTCCCCTCCCCACCCCGCTCCGCCGTGCCGGACGTCACGGCACCCCGGCCGACGTACCCGTCGAGGTCGTCGAGCGCCTCGTCGAGGTCGGCGAACACGCGGGTGATCGGCGGCCCCGAGAGCGAGCCGGCGAGGTAGCAGTACTGGCAGTGCGCGGGGCAGCCCTCGGCCAGGTCGAAGCGCCAGTCCGCGGACGGCGGGATCGGCTGCAGCCGGCGCTTGGACGGCGGGGGGACGACGACGGCGAGGGTGTCCTTGGCCGCCGTGAAGGCCGCGCGGTCGCCGTCGCCGCGCAGGGACGGCAGCCGGTCACCGGGCAGCAGGTCGACGTCCTCGACCCCGGCCGCCTCCAGCCGGCGCAGGACGCGCTGCCCGTGCGGCCGCTCGGCGGCGGAGCGGGTGACCAGGACGCGGCGGGGCGTCCACACGCGGGTGGGGGCGGGGAGCGGGGCGGCGACCATCACCAGGGAGAACGCCCCCGCGGGGGGCTGCCTGCCCGGCGGCCCGGTGACGTCGGGCACCCGGCTCACACGGGCGCGGGTACGCCCCCGATCTGCACCATCAGGCCGAGGAAGTCGGCCGTCGTCCAGCGCTCGACCACCCGGTCGCCCCGGAACCGCATGATCGTGATGCCTGGCAGCACGTACATGCGGCCGGTCGCCGGCACGCCGAGGAACTCGCCGCGGTGCTCGCCGGCCACGGTGAACCGGCAGCTGTAGTAGTCGCCGTCGACCAGGGCCTCGTGGAACTCGAGCTGGGGGTTGGGCCGCTCCGGGGAGCCGAGCGCCGCCCACAGCGTCCGGTAGAACTCGGCGAGGGAGGCCTTGTCCATGGGCTCCGGCGAGGCCCCGTGGAACCTCAGGTCGTCGGCGTATAGCTCCAGGTAGCCGGGCATGTCCCCGGCGTTCCACCGGAGGCGGGCCTCCTCGACGCGAGCGGCGGACGCGGCCATGGTTCCTCCCGGGTGCTCGGCTGCCGGGAACGTTGGCACCGCGTCCCCGGGCGCACCAGGGACCTTCCGCCCGCCTCAGCCCGCCAGCTCGACCACGACGGGCGCGTGGTCGCTGGCGCCCTTGCCCTTGCGCTCCTCGCGGTCGATGAGCGCCCCGGTCACCCGACCGGCCAGGGCGGGCGAGCCTAGGACGAAGTCGATCCGCATGCCCTCGCGACGCGGGAAGCGCAGCTGCGTGTAGTCCCAGTACGTGTAGACCCCGGGCCCGGGCGCGTGGGGCCGGACGACGTCGGCGTACCCGGCGTCGACGACCGCCCGGAAGGCGTCCCGCTCCGGCGGCGTCACGTGCGTGGAGTTCGCGAAGACCCGCATGTCCCAGACGTCGTCGTCCTGCGGGGCGATGTTCCAGTCCCCGACCAGCGCCACCTGGGCGCCGGGATCGGCGGTGAGCCAGCCGGCGGCCGTCGACCGCAGCGCGGCGAGCCAGTCGAGCTTGTAGGTGTAGTGCGGGTCGGTCGGCGTGCGGCCGTTGGGCACGTACAGGCTCCAGACCCGGACGCCGCCGCACGTCGCGCCCAGCGCCCGCGCCTCGGTCTCCGACTTCTCGCCCCAGCACGGCTGCCCGGGGAAGCCGATCTCGACGTCGTCGATGCCGACCCGCGACAGGATCGCCACGCCGTTCCACTGCGAGTAGCCCACGTGCGCGACCTCGTAGCCGAGCGCGCTGAACACCATCTCGGGGAACTGGTCGTCCCGGCACTTGGTCTCCTGCAGCGCCAGGACGTCGACGTCCCGCCGCTGGAGCCAGGCCGCGACCCGGTCGGCACGGGTCCGGATGGAGTTCACGTTCCAGGTGGCCAGCCGCACCCGACCGACCATACGGAGTCCCAGGGACGCGTTTCCCGCGCCCTGGGACTCCGCGTCAGGCCCGGGCGGCGGCGCGGGCGCGCGAGCGCTCGCGGTTCTCCACGAAGCGGGTCGCCTGCGCGTCCAGGCCCTCGAGGAAGAGGGCGAGCTCCTCGCGCGCCTTCTCCCCGGCCGGGCCCAGGTCGGTGCGGTCGAAGACCTTCCACGCGCGCAGCACCGGGCTGACGACCTCGTCGTGGTGCAGCCGCAGGTCGTAGATGCCGGCCTTGGCGATCAGCATGGAGTTGCGGCGGAACCCGGCCATCGTGGCGCCGGGCATCTCGAAGCCGACGACCTCCTTGGTCACCGCCTGCATGGCCAGGTCCGGGTCGACGTCGAAGGCCGCCGCCATGAGGTTGCGGTAGAAGACCATGTGCAGGTTCTCGTCGGTCGCGATCCGGGCGAGCAGCTTGTCGGCGATCGGGTCGCCGGTGGCGCGGCCGGTGTTGCGGTGCGAGACCCGGGTGGCCAGCTCCTGGAACGAGACGTAGGCGATCGCCTCCAGCGGGGTCTTGTCGCCGGAGTCGTAGCCGGTGGTCATGTAGTCCATCCGGGCCCGCTCGAGCTCCACGGGGTCGACCCCCCGGGTGACGACGAGGTAGTCGCGCAGCGCGATCCCGTGCCGGTTCTCCTCCGCCGTCCACCGGCCGACCCACTGGCCCCAGGCGCCGTCCTTGCCGAAGCGGGTGGCGATCTCGCGGTGGTAGCTCGGCAGGTTGTCCTCGGTGAGCAGGTTGGTGATCATCGCGGCCTTGGCGGTCTCGTCCAGCCGCGACTGCTCCGGCGCCCAGTCCTCGCCCCCGAGGAAGGCGAAGTTCCGGCCCTCGTCCCAGGGGATGTAGTCGTGCGGGTGCCACTCCTTGGCCAGCGACAGGTGGCGGTCGAGGTTCTGCGCCACCACGGGTTCCAGCTCGATCAGGACCGCACTCTGCGGCGACGTGCTCGACATGTCCACCTCCGGGCATCCCTACGACCGCGTAACCTACGCCGCCGTAACCAACGGGCGGGATGCCCCCTCCAGTGCCCAGTCGAGGCACAGCTCACCCACGAGCGGGTGCTCGTGCACCGGCCCCCGCCCGATCGGCTCCCCCTGACGGAATTCGGTGCGATCATGGCCGGATGACCAGGTCCCGGGCTGCGGTGGGTGCGCGTGAGCGCTGATCTCGACGCTCCCCCCGCCGCCGACGCGGGGGACGGGGGCCCACCGCCCCCGCGCTCCCGCCGACGGACCGCCCGCAGCTTCGGGTCCGCGCTCGGCCTGACCGCCCTCGGCGCACTCGTCCCCGGCAGCGCCTTCCTCGCGGCCGGCCGCCGCAAGCTCGGCGTCCTCACCCTCGTGCTGTTCCTGCTCCTGGTCGGCGGTGCGGCCTACCTCGCCACCGCCGGGCGGCGCGCCGCCGTCCGGCTCGCCGTCGACAGCAGCTCGCTGCTGTGGGTGATCGGCGGCGTCGCCGTCATCGGCCTGCTCTGGGTGGCGGTCATCGCGGCCGGGTACCGCATGCTCGCCCCGACCCGCACCCGGCCGCTGCAGCACGCCGTGGGCGCGCTGCTCGTCCTGCTGCTCGCCGCCGGGGTGGCCCTGCCCGCCTACTGGGTCGTCCAGCTGGCCGACGCCCAGCGCGGGCTGCTCGACGGCGTCTTCGCCGACGACCGGCAGTCGGCCACCGTCGAGGACACCCCGAACCCGTTCGGCGACCAGGAGCGGGTCAACGTGCTGCTCCTCGGCGGCGACTCCGGTCCCGACCGCGAGGGGCTGCGCACCGACACGGTCATCGTGGCCAGCATCGACACCGACACCGGCGACACGGTCCTGTTCAGCCTGCCGCGCAACCTCGAGGACCTGCCCTTCCCGGCCGACAGCCCGCTGCACGAGGTGTACCCGGACGGCTTCGACGCCGGCTCCGAGAGCGAGAGCCTGCTCAACGCGGTCTACCGCAACGGTCCGGCCACGCACCCGGACATCCTGGGCCCGACCGACGACCCCGGCGCCGACTTCCTCAAGCTCGGCGTCGGCGAGGCCCTCGGCCTGGACATCGACTACTTCGTGCTGGTCAACCTCGAGGGGTTCAGCCGGCTGGTCGACGCGCTCGGCGGCGTCACCGTGAACGTCAACTACTGGGTGCCGATCGGCGGCGACCCGGGCACCGGCTCGCTGCCGGACGACTACATCGCCCCGGGGCCGGACCAGCAGCTGGACGGGCCCACCGCGCTGGCGTTCGCCCGCGGCCGGTTCGGCCTGACCGACTACGACCGGATGGCCCGGCAGCGCTGCACGATCGACGCGATCATCGACGCCGCCGACCCGGTCACCCTGCTGCGCCAGTACCAGGAGATCGCCCGGACCACGCAGGACATCGTCAGCACCGACATCCCGCGCTCGGCGCTCGGCGACTTCGTCGACCTCGGCTTCCTGGTCAAGGACGCCGAGGTGCGCAGCGTCGTCTTCGACAACACGGTGATCGACCCCGCGTACCCCGACTACGACCTGATGCGGCAGATCGCGCAGGACGCCGTCGACCCGGCGTCCCCGCCGGCGACCAGCAGCGCGCCGCCCACCGGGACGACGCCACCGGCCGACCCCTCGGCCGGGGAGACGCCGCCGCCGGCCCAGTCGCCGGTCGCCGACGTCGCCGACGCCTGCGCCTACGACCGCGCTCAGGCGGAGGCGCAGCTGGCGCAGGGCGAGCCGCCCACCAAGAGGGGCTGACGCCGCAGCGCCGCCACCGTGGCGACGGCGCCCAGCTCGTCCAGCACCGCCAGCCCGCGCTCGTGCTGCGCCGGGTCGCCCGACAGGGCCCGCTCGAGGGCCTCCTCGTAGCGCTCGCCCAGGGCCGCCCAGGCCGCGGCGGCCTCCAGGGGGCGCCCGGCCAGCGCGGGCGCCCACGGCCCGATCGGGTCGGCCGGGACGGCGACCGGGTGGCCGGCCCGCTGGAGGTAGCGGCTCAGCTCCGCGCGGCTGCCGCGGGCGCCGGACGCTGGGCGCGCGGCCAGCACGTCGGCGGCCAGCGCGGGCATCGCCCCGACGTCCCCGCGCAGCCACGCCACCTCCACGGCGGCCGCGGCCAGCGGTCCGGTGACCGACACCTCGTCGCGGGCCTCGTCCGGCCACGTCGCGGCCGCCAGCACGTCCGCGGCCTCGGCGCTCCCCCGGCGGGCCAGCAGCCGCGCCAGCAGGCTGCGGGCGTGCAGGCCCATGGCGGCCGGGGCGCCGGGCACGGCGAGCAGCTCCCGCAGCTCGCGCACCGCCTCCTCCCACCGGCCGGCGCTCGCCCGCACCGCCGCGCGGGTCAGGCGCAGCCGGTAGTCGCCGCTGAAGAACTCCGAATGCTCGGCCAGCCGGAGGCCCAGGGTCACGTAGTGCTCCGCGTCGGCGTACCGCCCGGCCCGGTAGCTGCCGCCGGCGGCGTTCACGCAGGCGCGCACGCCCAGCTCCAGGTGCGGGTCCCCGGTGGCGAGCTCGACCGACAGCGCCAGGTCGGCCACGCCGCGCTCGTCGCCCTCGGCCAGCCGGCCGCTGCCCACGTAGAACAGCGCCTGGCAGCGCAGCTCCACGCTCCCCGCCCGCTCGGCCAGCGCCAGCGCCTGCTCGGCGAACCGCGCGCTCCCCCCGCCCGGCTCGGCGACCACGCCCGGTGTCCCGAGGTTGGACAGCGCCCGGGCGAGCCCCGCCAGCGCGGCCGCCCGCCGCAGGTCGTCGCCGGATCCCTCGAGCAGGGTCACCGCCCGCGCCGCCGCCCGTTCGGCGAACAGCGGCCCGCGGGCCCAGTAGGCGGTCTTGGACAGCACGACGTGCGCGTCGGCCAGCAGCAGGGGGTCGCCGGCCGCCTCGGCGGCGGTCACCGCCCGGGTCGCGCAGCGGAACGCCTGCTCGAACAGGTTCAGGTAGTAGAGGTAGGACGCCCGGTCGGCCAGCAGCCGGGCACGGCGCGCCGGCTCCAGCCCGGCGCCGGCGTCGATGACCACCTGGAGCGTGTCGGCCGCCTGGCGGTAGGCGCCGGCCCGCACGGCGTCGTCCGCGGCGGCCGGGCCGTACCGGACCAGCACGTCGGGGCGCCGGCCGGCCTGCGCGTGGTGGACGACGCGGGCGAGGTCGGGCGCCGGCTCGCGCAGCAGCGCCTCCAGGACGTCGCGGTGCGCGGTGACCAGCTCGCCCGGGGTCAGCGTGGACAGGACCGCCGCCCGGGCGATCTCGTGCCGGAACCAGAGCGACCCGGCGTCGCCGGCCAGCACGCCGGCCCGTTCGGCCTCCAGCAGCGGCCCGGGCCGGTCGCGGGTGAGGTGGTCGGCCAGCCCGCGGTCGACCCGGGTGGGCACGACCGCCAGCCGCTGGATGAGGTCCTGCGCCGGCTCCGACAGCGTCGCCAGCCGGGCCAGGACGGCGTCGCGCACCGTCACCGGCACGCCGCCGCCCGCGGCCAGGACCTCGGTGACGTAGAAGGCGTTGCCGCGGGTGACCCGGTGCAGCCGCCGCGGGTCGGTGCGCCCGTCGGCCAGGACGGCGACGGCCTCGACGCTCAGCGGCCGGACGGCGATCCGCCGCAGGCCCGGGCCGGAGAGGGCGCCCAGCAGCCTGCGCACCGGGTGGGTGCGGCCCAGTTCGTCCTCGCGGCAGGTCAGCACCAGGACGGCGGGCAGCTCGGGCACCCGCCGGGCGAGGAAGCGGACGGCGTCGACCGTGGCGTCGTCGGCCCAGTGCAGGTCCTCGACCACGAGCAGGGTCGGGGCGCCGGTGAGCAGCCGCAGCAGCGCGGGCAGCACCGCCTCCGGGTCGCCGCCGGCGGCGAACGCGTCGGCGAGCGGACCGCCCACCGCGCGGGCGACGTCGCGGAACGGGCCGAGCGACCGCGGCGCCAGCAGGTCGTCGCACCCGCTGCGCAGCACCCGCGCGCGGTCGCCCACCCGCGCCGCCAGCTCGGCCACCAGCGCCGTCTTCCCGCTGCCGGCCTCGCTGCCGACGAGCACCACCGCGCCCCGGCCGGTGGCGACCGTCGTGTCCACCACCGACCGCAGCCGGGCCAGCTCCACCTCGCGCTCGAGGTGCGGCGGGCGCTCCGGCGCCGGTGCCGGGGCACCCGTGCCCAGCGCCCGGGCCCGCAGCGCGTCGGCCTCGGCACCCGGGGCCACTCCCGGACCCTCGGCGAGGGCGCGGGCCAGGGCGTCGTGGCGGCGCAGCGCCCCGGCCCGGTCGCCGGCGTCCACCGCGGCGCGGAGCAGGGCGAGGTGCGCCTCCTCGTCGGCCGGTTCGAGCTCGAGGACGTCGTCCCAGCGGCCGGCGGCGCGCAGCACCGCCAGCCGGCGCCGGTGCACCCGCTCCCGGGCCTGCGCCGTCCACGGCTCGGTCTCGTCCTCGGGGAGGAGGGCGCCCGGGCACAGCCGTGCGGCGTCGGCGCAGGCGGCGGGGTCGGCGGCGGCGAGGGCGGCGGCCGCCGCGGTCTCGAACCGCTCGACGTCGACCTCGACCGGCGCGTGCGGCAGCAGGGCGACCCGGTTGGCGTGCACGGTGACGGCGTCCTGCTCGCCGAGGACCCGGCGGGCGAAGTGGGCTGCCTTGTGCAGGCGCGGCCGGGCCTCCTCGAGCGGCAGGTCGGGCCACAGGGCGTCGGCGGCGCGTTCGCAGCCCAGCCGGTGACCGGGGGCGAGGGCCAGCAGCTTCACCAGCGCGGCGGCGTCCCGGCGGGGGAACGGCGGCAGCGGCGCGCCGTCACGGCGCACGGCGAAGCCCCCGAGGAGCTGCAGCTCGACCGTCACGGCGCCCCCAGCGGGTGTGGCCCCGGCCGGGAGTGTCTCAGCCCGCGAGCACCACGACCAGCGTCCGGGGCCCGTGCACGCCCTCGACCCGCGACAGCTCGATGTCGCTGGTGGCCGACGGGCCGCTGATCATCGTCAGCGGCGCCAGCGGGTCGAGCCGGGCCAGGCCCTCCGGGACGCCGCCCACGACCTGGTCGGCCGTCACGACGCAGACGAGGCAGTCGGGGAGCAGGGAGAGCGCGCGCCGGCCGGTGGCCGGGGTGCCGTCGAGCACCAGCGTGCCGGTCTCGGCGACGGCCACCGCCACGCCGGTGACGGCCGCGGCGAACGCGGCCAGCTCGACCGCGGGCCGCCCGTCGTCCGGCACCACACCCGCGGGCAGCCGGTCGCCGGGCAGCCCGGGCGCGACGACGACGTCGCCGGCGCGCCAGCCCTCCCCCAGGCCGGTGGTCAGGGCGGCGCCGACCGCGGTCGCGATCTCGCCCGGCGCGCAGCGCAGCACCCGCGCCTCGTAGTCCTCGAGCCGGTCGACCAGGACGTCGACCAGCACGTCGGGGGCGCGGTCGTCGGAGGTCCGGTAGTCGCGGGCCGGCTCGGGCACCGGCGGGCGGGTGGGGCCGAGCGCCGTCCGGATCCGCGCCAGCACCTCGTCGCGGGCGGTCACCGGCCGTGCTCCTCGGTCCACTGCTGCACGAACGTCTTCGCCGGCGGGGCCGGCAGGTCGCGGGTGCGGGTCCACCTCGAGGCCGGCGGCGGCAGGGCGGCCGGCAGCACCGGCTTCCCGCGGGCGAGGAACCGGCCCAGCCCGGCGGCCTTCTGCGCCGCGTGCCACAGCCGCGGGTTCGCCATCGCCTTCGCCAGCCAGCGGAAGCCGAGGGCCTCGACGGTCGTCCGCTCCCGCGCCTCGACGTGCTCGGCGCGCAGGTGCACGAGGATCGAGGGGATGTCGATCGCCACCGGGCAGACGTCGTAGCAGGCCCCGCACAGCGACGACGCGTAGGGGAGCGAGGCGTTGTCCTCCACGCCGGTGAGCTGGGGGGAGAGGACGGCGCCGATCGGGCCCGGGTACACCGAGCCGTAGGCGTGCCCGCCGGTGCGCTCGTAGACCGGGCACACGTTGAGGCAGGCCGAGCAGCGGATGCAGTGCAGCGCCTCGCGGCCCACCTCGTCGGCCAGGGTCGCCGTCCGCCCGTTGTCCAGCAGCACCAGGTGGAACTCCTGCGGGCCGTCGCCGGGCGTGACGCCGGCCCAGAGGGACGTGTAGGGGTTCATCCGCTCGCCGGTGGAGCTGCGCGGCAGCAGCTGGAGGAACACCTCGAGGTCGCGCCAGGTGGGCACGAGCTTCTCGATGCCCATGACCGTGATCAACGTCTGCGGCAGGGTCAGGCACATCCGGCCGTTGCCCTCGCTCTCGACGACGGCGAGGGTGCCGGTCTCGGCAACGGCGAAGTTGGCCCCGCTGATCGCCACCCGCGCCCGCAGGAACCGCTCGCGCAGGTGGGCGCGGGCGGCCATCGCCAGCCGGCGCGGCTCGTCGGTGAGGTCGGCGTCCACCCCGGGCATCGTGCGCAGGAAGATCTCGCGGATCTCGGCCCGGTTCTTGTGGATCGCCGGCACCAGGATGTGCGAGGGCTTGTCGTCGCCGAGCTGCACGATCAGCTCGGCGAGGTCGGTCTCGTGCGCTGCGATGCCGGCGGCCTCGAGGGCTTCGTTGAGCCCGATCTCCTGGGTGGCCATCGACTTGACCTTGACCACCTCGTCGGCGCCGGTGGCCCGCACCAGGTCGAGGACGATCGCGTTGGCCTCGTTGGCGTCGCGGGCCCAGTGCACGGTGCCGCCGCGGGCGGTGACCCGGCGCTCCAGCTCCTCGAGGTGCTCGTCGAGCCGCGCCATGGTGGCGGCCTTGATGGCCCGCCCGGCCGCGCGCAGCTGCGCCCAGTCGGGCACCTCGCCGACGACGGCGGCGCGCTTGCCGCGGATCGTCGTCGTGGCGTGGCCCAGGTTGGCCCGCAGCTGCCCGTCGCGCAGCGCCTCGCGGGCGGCGTCGGGGAAGGGGCGCTCGCCGCGGAGGTTGCCGACGCCGCGGGGCGCGGTGGGCAGGCCGAGGAAGGTCGGGGTCACGCGTTCACCGCCGGTCGGGTGGACTGCCGGGGGGAGACCTCGTCCTCGGTCGAGGCGAGGATCTCGGCGAGGTGCACCGTGCGGGTGCCCGAGCGCAGCCGCGACAGCCCGCCGCCGATGTGCATCAGGCAGCTCGCGTCGCCGGCGGTGCAGACCTCGGCGTGCGTGGAGAGCACGTTCGCCATCTTGTCGGTGAGCATCGCCGTCGAGGTGTCGGCGTTCTTGACGGCGAACGTGCCGCCGAAGCCGCAGCACTGGTCCGCGCCGGGCAGCTCGACCAGCTCCAGCCCGCGCACGGCCCGCAGCAGCTGCAGCGGCCGGTCCCCCACCCGCAGCATGCGCAGCGAGTGGCAGGTCGGGTGGTAGGTGACCCGGTGCGGGTAGTAGGCGCCGACGTCGGTCACGCCGAGGACGTCGACGAGGAACTGGGACAGCTCGTGGGTCCGCTCCGCCAGCGCGGCGGCCTCGTCGGCCAGCGCCGTCTCCCCCGCCCGGCGCAGCACCGCCGCCTGCTGGTGGTGGATCGAGGCCACGCACGAGCCGGACGGCGCCACGACCGCCTCCGCCCCGCGGAAGGCGCGCACGTGGTTCGCCACCACCGGCACCGCCTCCCGCCGGTAGCCGGTGTTGACGTGCATCTGCCCGCAGCAGGCCTGACCCGGCGGGACGACGACCTCGTGGCCCAGCCGCTGCAGCAGCCGGGCGGTGGCCGCGGCGACCTGCGGCGCGATCGTGTCGACCAGGCAGGTGGCGAACAGCGCGACCCTCATGCGGTCCCCCTCGTGTCGGCCGCCGGCGTGCGGCGGACCATGCTCGACTCCCGGACGATGAGGACCGGGTCGAACACGGGCTGCTGGTGGGTGTGCCCGTCGCCGCGGGCCTCGTCGATCAGCAGCTCGGCGGCCCGGCGGCCCAGCTCCTGGCGCGGCTTGCGCACCGAGGAGAGGGGGACGGCGGCGGCCGCGGCGAAGTCGATGTCGTCGTAGCCGACGATGGCGAAGTCGTCGGGCACACGGACCCCGTGGCGCACCATCTCCTGCAGCATGCCGAGCGCCAGCAGGTCGTTGGCGCAGACCGCGGCCGTGGGGCGCCGGGACGCCGGCAGGCCGATGATCCGCTCGGCCGCCTCCCGGCCACCGGCCACGGTCAGCGCCTCGGGGGAGAGCACCAGCAGGGCGTCGTCGGAGCCGGCCACCTCGGTGACGGCGGACTCCACGCCGGCGTGCCGCTCCTGCACCTGCGGCAGCCCGGAGGCACCGCCGACGAAGGCGATGCGGCGGTGCCCCCGCTCCAGCAGGTGCTCGGCGGCCAGCCGCCCGCCCAGGACGTCGTCGGTCGCCACGGCGCACTGATCGGCGTCCGGCGCCCGGCGGTCGAGCAGGACGACGGGGACGCCGCGCTGCCGGAGCGCGGCCAGCTCGGGGGAGAGCTCGGCGGTCGGCGTGATCAGCACACCCTGCACCCGCTGCTCGGCGAGCACGTCGAGGTACGCCGCCTCCTTGTCGCGCCGGTCGTCGGAGTTGCACAGGATGACGGCGAGGCCGGCGGCGTTGGCGACGTCCTCGACGCCGCGGGCGACGTCGGTGAAGAACGGGTTGGCGATGTCCAGCACCACCAGGCCGATCGTCCGGCTGCGGCCGGCGCGCAGGTGCCGCGCCGACTCGTTGCGCACGAAGCCCAGGCGCTCGATCGCCTCGACCACGCGCTCCCGGGTGGGCTCGCTGACCGTCTGCGGCCGGTTGAGGACGTTGCTGACCGTCCCGACCGAGACGCCGGCGAGGGTGGCGACGTCCCGGATGCTGGGGTTCAGCGGGCACTCCTCGGATCGGTTGAACCGTCTCAAACGGCGGCGCGCCGGAGCGCTTGACACCTTCCTAGCACGGCACCTACTGTCGGCGCCATCACGTTCTGAAACGTTTCATGCCGATGCGGGAGCGCCCATGTCCACCGATCTCCGTGCCCGCGCACTCGAGGCGCTGGCCGCCCAGACCATCGAGCTGCCGTCGTGGGCGTTCGGCAACTCGGGCACCCGCTTCAAGGTGTTCGGCCAGCCCGGCGTCGCCCGCGACCCGTTCGAGAAGCTGGAGGACGCCGCCCAGGTGCACCGGCACACCGGCGCGGCGCCGCGGGTCTCGCTGCACATCCCGTGGGACCTCGTCGACGACTACGGGAAGCTGGCCGCCCACGCCCGCGACCTGGGCGTGCAGATCGGCGCCGTCAACTCGAACCTCTTCCAGGACGACGAGTACAAGCTCGGCTCGCTCACCCACGCCGACCCCGCCGTGCGCCGGCGCGCCGTCGACCACCACGCCCGGTGCATCGAGGTGATGCGGCAGACCGGCTCGACCAACCTGAAGATCTGGCTGCCCGACGGCACCAACTACCCGGGCCAGGACGACCTGCGCGACCGCCAGGAGCGGCTGGCCGACTCGCTGCAGCAGATCTACGCGATGCTCGACCCGGAGCACCGGATCCTGCTCGAGTACAAGTTCTTCGAGCCCTACTTCTACGCGATGGACATCCCCGACTGGGGCACCTCGCTGCTGCACTGCCTGGCCCTCGGCGACCAGGCCACCGTCGTCCTCGACACCGGCCACCACGCACCGGGGACGAACATCGAGTTCATCGTCATGCAGCTGCTGCGGGTGGGCCGGCTGGGCGCCTTCGACTTCAACTCGCGCAACTACGCCGACGACGACCTCATCGTCGGCTCGGCCGACCCGTTCCAGCTGTTCCGGATCATGGACCAGATCGTCGCCCAGGGCGCCCACCGCCCGGAGTCGGGGGTCACCTTCATGCTCGACCAGTGCCACAACCTGGAGAAGAAGATCCCCGGCCAGATCCGGTCGGTGATGAACGTCCAGGAGGCGACGGCGAAGGCGCTGCTGGTCGACCGCGCGGCGCTGCGCGAGGCCCAGCTCGCCGGTGAGGTCCTCGACGCCCACTCGGTCCTGATGGACGCCTACAGCACCGACGTCCGCCCCCTGCTGGCCGAGCTGCGCGAGTCGGAGGGCCTCGACCCCGACCCGTACGCCGCCTACGCCCGCTCCGGCCACCAGGAGCGCATCGAACACGAGCGCGTCGGCGGCCGGCAGGCCGGCTGGGGCGCGTAGCCGCTCCGCTCCCCGGCGAGATCGGCGATCTCGCACCCCTTGGCCCCCCGAACCGTGCGAGGTCGGCGATCTCGACGCGGAGAACCTGGAGCAGCCCCCGATGACCAACCCCGTCGTCAGCGACCTCATCGCGCGGTCCAACCGGCTCGGCGCCGACCCGCGCAACACCAACTACGCCGGCGGCAACACCTCGGCCAAGGGCACCGAGACCGACCCGGTCACCGGCACGCCGGTCGACCTGGTCTGGGTCAAGGGCTCCGGCGGCGACCTCGGCACCTTGAGGGAGAGCGGCCTCGCCGTCCTGCGGCTGGACCGGCTGCGCTCGCTGGTCGACGTCTACCCGGGCGTCGAGCGGGAGGACGAGATGGTCGCCGCGTTCGACTACTGCCTGCACGGCCGCGGCGGCGCGGCGCCGTCGATCGACACCGCGATGCACGGCCTGGTGGCCGCGCCGCACGTCGACCACCTGCACCCCGACTCGGGCATCGCCCTCGCCACGGCCGCCGACGGCGAGGCGCTCACCCGCGAGTGCTTCGGCGACCGCGTCGTCTGGGTGCCCTGGCGCCGTCCCGGCTTCCAGCTCGGCCTGGACATCGCGGCGATCGCCGAGAAGAACCCGCAGGCGATCGGCTGCGTCCTCGGCGGCCACGGCATCACCGCCTGGGGCGCCACCAGCGAGGAGTGCGAGGCCAACAGCCTCGAGATCATCCGGACGGCGGAGCGGTTCCTGGCCGAGCGCGGGAAGCCGGACCCCTTCGGCGAGCCGCTGCCCGGCTACGAGGCGCTGCCCGAGGCCGACCGCCGGCACCGGGCGGCCGCCCTGGCCCCGGTCGTGCGCGGGCTGGCCGGCACCGACAAGCCGCAGGTCGGGCACTTCACCGACAGCGACGTCGTCCTCGACTTCCTGGCCGGCTCCGAGCACCCGCGGCTGGCCGCGCTGGGCACCTCCTGCCCCGACCACTTCCTGCGCACCAAGGTGCGTCCGCTGGTGGTCGACCTGCCGGCCACGGCACCGGTGGAGGACGTCGTCGCGCGGCTGAAGGCGCTCCACGAGGAGTACCGCGCCGAGTACGCCGCCTACTACGACCGGCACGCCACCCCCGACTCCCCCGCCATGCGCGGCGCCGACCCGGCGATCGTGCTGGTGCCGGGCGTCGGCATGTTCAGCTTCGGCAAGGACAAGCAGACCGCCCGCGTGGCCGGCGAGTTCTACGTCAACGCGATCAACGTGATGCGCGGCGCCGAGGCGGTAAGCGCCTACGCGCCGATCGACGAGAGCGAGAAGTTCCGCATCGAGTACTGGGCGCTGGAGGAGGCCAAGCTGCAGCGGATGCCGAAGCCCCAGCCGCTGGCCACCCGCGTCGCGCTGGTCACCGGCGCGGCGAGCGGCATCGGCCGGGCGATCGCGCACCGGCTCGCGGCCGAGGGCGCCTGCGTCATCGTCGCCGACCTCGACCTGGACGAGGCCCGGGCGGCGGCGGAAGAGATCGGGAGCAGCGACGTCGCGGTGGGCGTGGCGGCCGACGTGAGCGACGCCGAGGCGGTGGCCGCGGCCTTCCGCGAGGCGGTGCTGGCCTTCGGCGGCGTCGACCTGGTCGTCAACAACGCCGGCCTGTCCATCTCCAAGCCGCTGCTGGAGACCACCGAGCAGGACTGGGACCTGCAGCACGACGTGATGGCGAAGGGCAGCTTCCTCGTCTCCCGCGAGGCGGCGCGGATCATGGTCGAGCAGGGGCTGGGCGGCGACCTCGTCTACATCTCGAGCAAGAACTCGCTGTTCGCCGGCCCGAACAACATCGCCTACGGCGCGACCAAGGCCGACCAGGCGCACCAGGTCCGGCTGCTGGCCGCCGAGCTCGGCGAGCACCAGATCCGGGTCAACGGCATCAACCCGGACGGCGTCGTCCGCGGGTCGGGCATCTTCGCCGGCGGCTGGGGCGCCTCGCGCGCCGCGGTGTACGGGGTGCCCGAGGAGAGGCTGGGCGAGTTCTACGCCCAGCGCACGCTGCTCAAGCGCGAGGTGCTGCCCGAGCACGTCGCCGACGCCGTCTTCGCGCTGACCGGCGGCGACCTCACCCGGACGACCGGTCTGCACGTGCCGGTGGACTCCGGGGTCGCGGCGGCGTTCCTCCGGTGACGCAACGGGAGCTGACCCTCGCGGCCGTCGACCTGGGCGCCTCCAGCGGCCGGGTGATGGCCGCGCGGGTCGGCCCGGGGCGGCTCGACCTGCACGAGGTCAACCGCTTCCCCAACCGCCCGGTGTGGGTCGGCGGCACGCTGCACTGGGACGTCCTGGCCCTGCACGGTGGGATCCTCGACGGCCTGCGGGCCGCGGGCCGGGACGCCGGCCGGCTGGACGGCGTCGGCATCGACAGCTGGGCGGTCGACGTCGGCCTGCTCGACCGGGACGGCGCCCTGCTCGGCAACCCGGTGCACTACCGGGACGCCCGGCACGAGACCGCCGTCCCGACGGTGCACGCCGCCGTCCCCCCGTCCGAGCTGTACCGGGTCAACGGCCTGCAGCACCTGCCGTTCAACACCGTCTTCCAGCTCGTCGCGGCGCGGGGGACCGCGCAGTTCGCCGCCGCCCACCGGATGCTGCTGATCCCCGACCTGCTGGCCTACTGGCTCACCGGCGAGGTCGGCGCCGAGATCACCAACGCCTCGACCACCGGGCTGCTCGACGCCACGACCCGCGAGTGGGCCGGCGAGCTCGTCGACCGGCTGGAGCTCCCCCGGGAACTCCTCCCGCCGCTGCGCCGGCCGGGTGAGCGCATCGGGGAACTGCTCCCCGACGTCCTGGCCGAGACCGGCCTGGCCGGCCCGGTGCCGGTCACCGCGGTCGGCTCGCACGACACCGCCTCGGCGGTCGTCGGCGTCCCGGCTGACGGCGACCGGTTCGCCTACGTCTCCTGCGGCACCTGGTCGCTGGTCGGCGTCGAGCTGGAGAAGCCCGTGCTCACCGAGGCCGGGCGCGCCGCCGGGTTCACCAACGAGCTCGGCGTGGACGGAACGGTCCGGTACCTCCGCAACGTCATGGGCCTGTGGCTGCTGCAGGAGTCGCTGCGCACCTGGGCCGCCGCCGGGCTGCCGGCCGACCTGACCGATCTGCTGCACGCCGCCGCGCGGGTGCCGGCGTTCACTGCGCTCGTCGACCCCGACGACCCGCGCTTCCTGCCGCCGGGGGACGTGCCGGGCCGGATCGCCCAGGCCTGCGCCGAGACCGGGCAGACGCCGCCGCAGAGCCGGGCCGGGACGGTGCGCTGCATCCTCGACAGCCTGGCGCTGGCCTACCGGCGGGCCGTGCGCACCGCGGCGGAGCTCTCCGGCCGCGACGTGGAGGTCGTCCACCTGGTCGGCGGGGGGGTGCGCAACACCCTGCTGTGCCGGCTCACCGCCGACGCCTGCGGGCTGCCCGTGGTCGCCGGCCCGGTGGAGGCGGCGGCCCTGGGCAACGCGCTGGTGCAGGCCCGGGCCGGGGGAGCGGTCAAGGGAGGGCTGCCCGAGCTGCGGGCGCTGCTGCGGGCGACGCAGGAGGTGCGCACGTACACCCCGTCCCCCGGGGCGGAGGCCGCCTGGGCCGCTGCGGAGGCACGGCTGCGGCCCTAGGGTCGAGCGCATGATCGGGCGGGCGCCCTTCGGCGCGACCGGGCACGAGTCCAGCCGGGTGGTCTTCGGTGCCGCGGCGCTGGGCCGGGTCTCGAAGGGCGACGCCGACCGCGCGCTCGACCTGCTGCTCGAGCACGGCGTCAACCACATCGACGTCGCGGCGAGCTACGGCGACGCCGAGCTGCGGATCGCCAGCTGGCTGGAGCGGAACCCGGGCACGTTCTTCGTCGCCACCAAGACCGGGGAGCGCACCTACCGGAGGGCGCGCGACGAGATCCACCGCTCGCTGGACCGGCTCGGCGTCGACTCGGTCGACTCGATCCAGCTGCACAACCTGGTCGACGTCATCGAGTGGGAGACCGCGCTCGGCGCGGGCGGCGCGCTCGAGGCGGCGGTCGAGGCGCGGGAGCAGGGGCTGGTGCGCTTCATCGGCGTCACCGGCCACGGCCTGTCGGTGCCCGAGATGCACCGCCGCAGCCTGGAGCGCTTCCCCTTCGACTCGGTCCTGGCGCCCTACAACTGGGTGCAGGTGCAGGACGAGCGCTACGCCGACCGGTTCGAGGCGCTCGCCGCCGTCTGCGCGGAGCGCGAGATCGCCCTGCAGACGATCAAGAGCCTCGCCCGGCGCCGCTGGGACGGCCGGGCCGCCACCGCGGCCACCTGGTACGAGCCGCTGCGCGAGCGGGCCGACGTCGACCTCGCGGTGCACTGGGTGCTCGGGCGGCCGGAGGCGTTCCTGCTCACCACCGGCGACGTCGAGCTTCTGCCGCTGCTGCTCGACGCCGCCGAGCGCTTCGAGCGCCGTCCGGACGACGGGCAGATGGCCGCGCTGGCCGCCCGGCAGGAGGCGACCCCGCTGTTCGTCTAGGGGGCGCCTAGTGGGCGAAGGCGGCGGCGGGGGTCTCCTGCGGCTCGGCCAGCCGCCACGGGCGGACGACGACCACGAGCACGCCGACCGCCAGCACCAGCGCGGCGACGATGACCTCGCCCATCGCGACCGCGTCGTTGCCGAGCAGGCCGACCAGCGGGGAGACGGCGGCGCCCACCCCGAACTGGACGGCGCCGAGCAGCGCGGCGGCCGATCCGGCCGCGTCGCCGTAGTGCGACAGCGCCAGCGCCGGGGCGTTCGGCAGGCCCAGCCCGGCGGCGAAGAGGATCGCCCACAGCGGGGCCACCACCGCGGGCAGCCCGCCGGCCCCGGTCGCCGCCAGCGCGACCAGCACGGCGCCGCCCAGCGCCCCCGCCACGGTGGCGGTGAGCAGGATCTGCGCGGGCGACCACCGGCGCAGCAGCAGCGGGTTGAGCTGCGTGGCGGCGATCAGCCACACCGCGCCCGCGCCGAAGAGCAGGCCGAACTCCTGCTCGTCGAGGCCGAACTGCCGCTGGTACACGAACGACGAGCCCGAGACGTAGGTGAACAGCGCCGCCATGGTGAGGCCGGCGACCACCACGAGCCCGACGAAGGACCGGTCGCGAAGCAGCATGCCGTAGGTCCGCACGGTGCCGGCGATGCCGCCGCTGCGCCGGCGGGCCGGCGGCAGCGTCTCGGGCAGCGCCAGGGCGCCGACGACGAGCAGGACGACGCCGTACGCGGCCAGGACGGCGAACACGCCGCGCCACGAGGTGAAGCGGAGCACCTCGCCGCCGAGGGTCGGCGCCAGCACGGGCGCG
Source organism: Blastococcus sp. SYSU D00669 (assembly GCF_054050715.1). Classification (NCBI taxonomy): domain Bacteria; kingdom Bacillati; phylum Actinomycetota; class Actinomycetes; order Geodermatophilales; family Geodermatophilaceae; genus Blastococcus; species Blastococcus sp. SYSU D00669. Next base: position 159,909 of record NZ_JBJGZV010000003.1, on the reverse strand, counting down.
ACGCCCATGACGAGGAAGAGCCGGGAGAGCATGGTGGCGGCCGCACGGCCGTCGAAGAGGTCGCGGACCACGGCCAGGGCGACCACGCCGGCGGCCGCCGTGCCCACGCCCTGCAGCACCCGCAGCACGGCGAGGACCGCCAGGTTCGGCGCCACCAGGACCAGCAGCGACGCGACGACGTGCAGCGCGACCCCGGCCAGCAGCGGCCGCCGGCGGCCGAGCGCGTCGGACCACGGGCCGACGACCAGCTGGCCGACGGCGAGGCCGACCAGCGTGCCGGTGAGGGTGAGCTGGACCGCCGCCGACGTCGTCCCCAGGTCGGCCCGCAGGGTGGGCAGCGCCGGCAGGTACATGTCGATGGTGAGCGGACCGACGGCGACGAACGCGCCGAGGACGAGTGCCAGCCGGGCCATGCCGAGCGCTCGGGGATCGGAGGTCGGCTGCGCTGTGCTCACGCGAGGGCCAAGTCGCTCCCGGGTGGGTTCATTCCGCAACCACCTCGCTCACGGGGAACGGTGGTGCGGATCGCTCTCGGTGGGCGCCGGCACCAGCCCGTCCTCCACCGCGCGCACGTACAGGTCGCGGCGGGTCGGGGCCGGCCGGCCCACCTCGGCGTACTTGGCGCGGATCCGTCGCAGGTGCGTCTTGAGCGTCTCCCGGTCCATGCCCAGCTCCCGCGCCACGGTGGGCAGCAGCTCGCTGCCGGACACGTAGGCGACGAGCACCTCCCGCTGGCGCGGGGCGAGGCGGGGACGGCGGACCGCCGCCGACCCGCCGCGCGAGAACCCCCCCGCCAGCGTCTCCGCCGGGTCGGCGTCCCGGGGCAGGACGACGAGCGCCATCCCCCGCGCGCGCAGCCGGGTCGCCGCCGCGCTCCGCGGGGGGACGGCGAACACGCAGACGTCCACCCGGCTGCCGAGGACGAGCAGCAGCTCGGCGTCCTCGGCCCAGGCCACGAGCTCGGTGCCCGGGACGCCGCGCACGGCGGCCGACAGGCAGCGCCGGTCGCGCGCGTCGTCCGCCACCACCGCCACGCGGCGCGGCGGGGAACCCCCGTGCTGCACCACCGTGCTCCTCTCGCCCGATCCCGGTACGGTCTCACCCGTTTCGTCCGACTGCAGGTGGACGGCGGGTTCCGATACCGCGGGGGCCCGGGAGGTGACGGGTGGCGGAGCGTGCGCCGGGGCACCGGACGGTGTCGTTGCACGAGTGGCACACCCTGGGCCCCGACGGCCTGCCGGTCCGGCACCGGACCGTCCACGTGCTGCGGGCGCTGCGCTCCGGGCTGGGCTCGTACACCTACCGCTTCGACAGGCGGGAGGCGCAAGTGCGCGCCGTCCGCGGGGTGCGGGCCGGCCGGCCGTACCCGGACGCCGACGGGCTGATGGCGGTCGACCTCGAGTTCCCCCGGCCGCTGGCCGCGGGCGAGACGGCGTCGTTCGAGTACGAGACGCTCTTCGAGTGGCGTTCGGTGCCCACCCCGGAGATCCGGCGGGTGATGCGCCAGCGGGTCGAGCGGCTCGACATGCGCGTGGAGTTCTCCCCCGAGCGGCTGCCGGCCCGCGTGGAGTGGGCCGTCTGGGACGGCTTCGGCCCCGACGCGCGGATCCGGGCCGCCGAGCAGGTCGCCCTGGACGACGAGCACGCCGCCCACCGGTTCGTCGACTCGGCCGAGGGCGTCGCGGTGGGCTTCACGTGGACCTGGCCACCCGGACGGGAACCGGTTCCGCCCATCGGGTGACGCGGCTCACGTGGAAGACGTCTGAGACGACTGGCAAGGTGGGGCGTGGCAGCGCCGTCGCCGGCCCTGCCGTCCTCGGGCGCGACAGCGTCGTCGCGCCCGAGGCTCATCCCGCCACCCGGGCCAGCCGGGACCCCGCGACGAACGCCCCGGTGTCGTCGACCACGCGCAGCGCCGACGTGCCCGGGGGCACCTGCGCCGTCCCGGACCCGCCGGCGAGCGGGAAGGCGGCGAGCACGTTCCCGCCGGCGCTCAGCGCCTCCGCCGCCGTCCCGCCCCGGGGGCCGCTGACCACGAGCCAGCCGGGCGGGCCGTCGCCGGGCGGCAGCGGGATCCGGGACACCGCCCAGCCGGCGGGGACGGCGACGACCCGGTCGGAGAGCGCCGTCCCGGCGGCGGCCGGCCGGGTGGACACCACCCGGGGGACGGCGTCCGGCGCGGTCGCGGCGACGCTGAGCCAGGCGACCGTCGCCCCGCTGGGCAAGGTGACCCCGACGAGGACGGCGCGGCTCCCCTCGTCGCCCACCGGCCCGGCGGCGAGCAGCGCGGGGGAGACCCGCTCGGGCAGCAGCCCGTAGGCGCCGACCATCTCGTGCAGCACGGCCTGCAGCTGGGCCTCGTCCACCGTGCCGCGCAGGCCGCGCGGGTCGGCGGGGTCGATCGGCGCGGTCGCCGCGGCGGCGCCGCGGGCGCTCAGCAGGGGGGCGACCGTCAGCGGCGTCGCGCCCCGGGTCACGACGAGCCGCCCGGCCGTGAACCCGCCGTCGGCCGGCGACGCGGGTGGTTCGGCCGTCGCCACGGCGACGCCGTCGTGCAGCGGCAGGGTGGTGCGCAGCCGCGTCTCCTGCCCCGCCGCGTCCACCACGCGGCCGGTCAGCAGCTCGACCCGGTCGCCGGGCAGCGCCACGACCAGGAGCAGTCCGCCGCGGCCCGCCCCGCGCGGCACGTCCCACAGCGCGAGCGGCTCCCGGGGGCCGACGGGCACCGGTCCGGCCGCCAGGACCATGCCGTCCGGTCCGCTGCCGGCCGGGCCGGTCAGCCAGGCCGCGGTCGGCCGGCTCGCCGCCCCCGCGAGGACGAGGGCCACCCGCACGCCCGCGGCGTCGCCGGCGTAGGCGACGTGCCGGTCCGGCGGCAGGTCGGCGAGACCGCGGGCGGCGGTCAGGGCGGCCAGCCAGTCGTCGTCGCCGGCGAGCGAGCCGCGGGTCGGCAGGTCGAGCAGGCGGGTGCCGGCCGTCTCCGGCGGGGTCGGTGGGCCGGGCTCGGCCGCGGTCAGCCGCACCGCGGCGAAGACCAGCAGGAGGGCGAGCGCGGCCCCGAGGAGGCCGCCCCGCGGCCGCCGCCGGACCGCACCGTCGTCGTCCACCGGCCTACTCGCGGCAGAGGATGCCCGACTGGAAGAACGTCGCGCTGAGCTCGTCGACCGTGCGGCCGGCCGTCCACTGGACGTAGACGTTGTAGGCGGCGAGGTCGGGGTCGGTGAACGTGAGCATCTGGAACGGCTCGCCGCTGCCCGGGTAGAGCGCCTGGGTGAACTGGCCGAGCGTCTCGCCCTCGGTGCAGTACCAGGTGGTGATCAGCTGGTTGTTGCCGAAGTTGAAGCTGGCGAAGATCCGCGTGACGGTCGCCGCGTCGGGGAAGCGGTTGAGCGAGACCTCGATGCCGTTGTCGAAGGTGCAGAGGATCCGCTCGACGGCCTCGGTGCCGGTCGCGTCGAGGAACGCGCAGGTGTGCGGCGCGACCGGCCCGTCGAGGGAGCGGTCGGCCGCGGGCGGCACCAGCTGCGGGAGGAAGTCGGCCAGCGGCTGCATGCCGGCCCAGGGGGCGACCACGGCCACCGTCGTGCTCGACGTGCGGCCGCCCTCGCCGTTCGCGTCGACCGCGACGACCTCGTAGCTCAGCCGCCCCACCTCGGCCTCGGGATCGGTGTACGTCGTCTCGGTGACGCGGCCGAGCCGCTCGCCCTCGCGCAGCACCTCGTAGTGCTCCGCGCCGGGGACCTCCGTCCAGTCCAGCGTCACGGTGAGGCCGTCGACCGCGGGCGGGGACAGCCGGGGCGCGGCGAGGGCGGCGACCACCTCGCCGAAGGAGGCCCGCTCGGAGCGCTCGCCGTCGGCGGCGACGGCGGCGACCTCGTAGAGGTAGCCGATCCCGCCGTCGACGGTCGCGTCGGTGTAGCCGGGGGACTCCGTGTCGGCGAGGCGCGCCCCGTCCCGGTAGACCTCGTAGTGGTCGGCCCCGGGGACGGCGTCCCAGTCGAGCCGGACCGCGCCCTCGGCCGTCGAGGGGTCCAGCCCGCCCGGGGCCCGGAGCCCGCCGGACACGAGCAGCAGCGTGGTGACGGTCGCGACGAGCGCGAGCACCAGCAGGCCGACGCCGACCAGGAGACCGCGGCGGCGGCGCGGCGGCCGTCCCGGGGCCTGGGCGAAGCGCTGCCACGGGGGCGGGGGGACGGCGCCGGGCGGGCCCTGCGGCGGGCCCTGCGGCGCACCCTGCGGCGGGCCCTGCGGTGGCGGTCCTGCGGGACGGGCGGGGGGCGGCGGGGCGTCGGTCCGGGCCGCGGCGGCGAGGGGGTGCGCGGGCGGGACGTCGCGGGGCAGCTGGAGCGATGTCGCGGGCGCGGCGGCCGGGCGGACGACCGCGGCGGGCAGCGGCGGCGGCGGTGGGGGAGCGGCGGACCGGTGCAGCGCCTCGGCCAGCTCGCCGCAGGTGGCGTAGCGCAGCCCGGGCTCGGCGGCCATCGCCCGGCGGACGACGGCGCCCACGGCCTCGGGCAGGTCGGGCCGCCTGGCCGCCAGGTCGGGGACCTCGCCGCGGATCTTGGCCGCGTAGAGCGCCTCGATGCCGAGGTCGGCGAACGGGCGCTCGCCGGTGAGCAGCTCGTAGAGCACCACGCCGAGGGCGTAGACGTCGGTGCGGGCGTCGACCGCGCGGCCCTCCAGCTGCTCGACCGGGGCGTAGGCCATCGTGGCGACGAAGGAGCCCGCCTGCGTCAGGTGCGTGTGGCCGGTGACCGAGGCGATGCCGAAGTCGGTGAGCATGACCCGCTCACCGCTGCCGGTGCCGGTGGGGGCCAGGAGGATGTTGTCGGGCTTGACGTCGCGGTGCACCAGCCCGTGGGCGTGGGCGTGGTCGAGCGCGTCGGCCACCGCGGTGACCACGGCGACGGTCCGCCGCAGCGACATCGGGCCGTGGGTGCGCAGCTCCGCGGCAGCGTCCGTGCCGCGCACGTACTGCATGCTGATCCAGAGCTGGTCGCCCTCCATGCCCCGGTCGTAGACCGCGACGATCGAGGGGTGGCTCAGCCGGGCGGCGGCATCGGCCTCCCGCTCGAAGCGGCCGACGTAGGTGGCCTCGGAGGAGAGCGCGGGGTGCAGCACCTTGAGCGCGTCGTGCCGCGGCAGCCGCGGGTGGCGCGCGAGGTAGACGGCACCCATGCCGCCCTCGCCGATCAGCCCCTCGATCCGGTAGCCGGCGAAGACGGCGCCGGTGGTCAGCACGACGTCACTCCTCCCGCTTCCCGCTCGGCCCCGGGTCCGAGCTGGGACAGGGGCACGGGGATGATCCCCCACGGAGGGCGTTCGCGGTGCGGGTTCGTCCCGCGTCGTTTCAGCACCGTCCGGCGGGGAAGCACCAGCCGGGACGGCGCCCAGCGCGGGGCGCCGGATCGGGAGGTGCCCGCGTGAAGATCGCCAAGGACGAGCTGGTCCGCATGCTCCGGACCGAGGGGGACAACGAGACCGCCGACAAGGCGGAGAGCTCGCTGCCCGACGAGGTCGACACCGACGGGGACGCCGGTGCGCTCGAGTCGATCGGCCTGGACCGCTCCACCCTGCAGGCCAAGCTGGCCGGCGGCTCGCTCGGGGGCACGCTCGCGCCCTGACGTCCCGCCGGCTCAGCGGCGGCGGCCGAGGCCGACGGCGAGGTCGACCAGCTCGAGCACCAGCTCGCGGTCGACGTCGTCCTCGTCGACCACCTCGAGGTACCGCACGGTGCGCAGCCCCTCGCCGCGCAGCCGGCCCTCCGGGTCGGGCAGCTCGGCGCCGCGCTCGAGCACGAGCCGGACGCGGTCGGCGAGCGGGAACAGGCCCGCCACGTAGCCGGCGGTGGGGTGGCGGTAGTTGAGGCTGTGCCAGCCCGGCCGCACCCGCTCGGTCAGCTCGGGGTGGCCCTCGAGCAGAACCCGCCGCAGTTCCAGCGCCGTCCGTGCGACGCCGTCGGTGTGCTCGTCGAGCAGCTGCTGCACCTCGGGAGGGACGGTCACCGGGGGAGTGTGACCGGCCCTCCCGACAGGATCACCCGGCGTAGGGGCGCTCGCGCTCCAGCTCCTCGCGGGCCACCGAACGGATGTGCACGGCGTCCGGACCGTCGACGATGCGCAGCGTGCGGGCACTGGCCCACATCCGCGCCAGGCGGGTGTCGTCGCTGACGCCGGCGCCGCCGTGCACCTGGATGGCGCGGTCGATGACGTCGAGGCACACCTTGGGCGCGGCCACCTTGATGGCGGCGATCTCGGTGCGGGCACCCTTGGCGCCGAACTTGTCGATCAGGTCGGCGGCCTTGAGCACGTAGAGCCGGGCCTGGTCGATCTCGATCCGCGACAGCGCGATCTGCTCGCGCACGGTGCCCTGCTCGGCCAGCGGGCGACCGAAGGCCACCCGCGCCTTCGACCGCTCCACCATCAGCGCCAGGGCGCGCTCGGCCATGCCGATCGCCCGCATGCAGTGGTGGATGCGCCCGGGACCGAGCCGCGCCTGGGCGATCATGAAGCCGTCGCCCTCGCCGGACAGGATGTTGGAGACCGGGACGCGGACGTCGGTGAACCGCAGCTCGCTGTGCCCGTGCTGGTCCTGGTAGCCGAAGACCGGCAGGTGCCGCACGATCTCCACGCCGGGGGTGTCGCGGGGCACGAGCACCATCGACTGCTGCCGGTGGGGCGGGCCGTCGGGGTCGGTCTTGCCCATGACGATGAAGATCTGGCAGCGCTCGTCGGCGGCGCCGGTCGTCCACCACTTGCGGCCGTTGATCACGTACTCGTCGCCGTCGCGGACGATCGAGGTCTGGATGTTGCGGGCGTCCGAGGAGGCCACGTCCGGCTCGGTCATCGCGAAGCCGGAGCGGATCTCGCCCTCCAGCAGCGGGGCCAGCCAGCGCTGCTTGTGCTCCTCGGTGCCGAAGAGCATGAGGGTCTCCATGTTGCCGGTGTCCGGCGCACCGCAGTTGGTGACCTCGGGGGCGATGACCGGCGACCAGCCCATGATCTCGGCGACCGAGGCGTACTCGAGGTTGGTCAGGCCGCCGAGCTCGTGGTGGAAGAGGTTCCACAGGCCGCGCCGGCGGGCCTCGGCCTTGAGCTCCTCCAGGACCGGGGGGTGCTCGTGGTTGTCGTGGCCGCGGGCGGCGCGCCACTCGTCGTAGACGGGCTCGGCGGGGAAGACCTGCTCCCGCATGAAGTCCCACATGCGGCCGCAGACGTCTTCGGCGCGTGCCGACAGGGCGAAGTCCATTCCCGGAACGTAGCCGCCCCTGTGAGCTCCGTCGCGGCGGGGTGGCCCGCCGCATCAGCGCCCGGGCGGCTCGTCGGGCGGGCGCAGCTCGTCGGCGCAGTCGCACCACCAGCAGACGGCGAGCGGCGAGGCGATGAGCAGGACCAGACCGACGGCGCCGACCACCACGGGCCCGAGCACGACGGCGGCGGCGACGACGGCAGCTGCGAGCAGCCCGGCGACGACGAGCGACCAGCCGGGCGGTCCGGTGCGGCCGCCCGGCGGAGCGGACGCCGCCTCGGCCGCGGTGAGCACCGGCCGGCCCGCCGGCGCGGGTCCGGCGCGCAGCAGCGCGGCGAGGCGGGGGTCGTCGCGCTCCAGCGCGTCGCCCAGTGAGCGGAGGACGTGTTCGTCGTCCATGGCCGCCGTCCCTCGGGTCGGTCGGACCGCCCGGCGGTCCGTCGCTGCGCCGTTCCCCGTCAGCGGCGGTTCACACCTGGACCCGGCCCGGTCCCGCGGACGTTCCCGTCGCGGTACCGGCCGGCTCCGGTCGGCTCAGGCACGCAGCGAGTGGCCGCCCACCGCACTGCGCACCGGGCCGAGGGCGATCGCGGCGCCCAGCAGCGCGGTGACCAGGTGCAGGATGTTGTCGGCCCAGTTGAGGGCGAGGAAGTCCCAGTCCTCGCCGACGGCGAACAGGCCGTAGACGAAGGCCGCCCCGTAGCCGGCCGCCAGCAGCCAGCCGTAGGTGCGGGCGCCGGCGAGCGTCCGGGACAGCACCAGGCCGGCGATGCCGATGACCAGGTGGACGATGTTGTGGAGCGGGTTGATCATGAACCCGATCAACGTCTCGCCGGTGTGCGCGGCGAAGTCGTCGAAGCCGGTCACGAAGAACCCGATGATGCCGATCAGCGTGTAGATCGCGCCGATCACGAGGGCGGCGATCTGCGGCCAGGTCAGGCCGCGGGCGGAGGTGGTGCGGTCGGTGGACATCCGTGTCCTCCAGGTTCGGGGTGCGCGTGGTTCACGCGCCTCCAACGGTCCGCGCGACGGCGCCGTCGTCAAGACCTTGCGGAACGGTGCGATCCGGTCGTGACCGTCCGCCACCCGGACGCACCCGAGGCCGGGTCCCCGGACGGGGACCCGGCCTCGGGGGAGGAGCCGGTGATCAGACCCGGCGGCTGTCCACCGCGGTCCGGACGGGCGCCAGCGCGATGACCAGGCCCACGAGCGCGGTGGCGAGGTGCAGCACGTTGTCGGCCCAGTTCAGGTTGAGGAAGTCCCAGTCCTGCCCGACGGCGAAGACGCCGTAGAGGAAGGCGGCCCCGTAGCCGAGCGCCAGCAGCCAGCCGTACGTGCGTGCACCGGCCAGGGTGCGGGCGAGCAGGAGGCCGGCGATGCCGATCACGATGTGCACGATGTTGTGCAGCGGGTTGATCATGAACCCGAGCAGGTGCTCGTCCTGGCCGTGACCGGCGAAGTCGTCGAAGCCGGTGATGAAGAAGCCGATGATGCCGATCAGCAGGTACACGGCTCCGAAAGCCAGTGCCAGCATCTGCGGCCAGGTCATGCCCCGGCGGTCTGCGCCGGTGTTGCCCGCCGAAGCGGCCATGGTGTCCTCCAAGACGTTCTGCAACCCCGCCGCTGTCTCGACGGATCCGGTGCGTCCGATACCCAGGCGGTGCCATCTGCAACCGATGTCACCTGTCCGGGTGGGGCGCAACCGAGCGCCCCGCACCCGGTGTTCGGGAGCGGGGCGCGGGGCGGTTCGCTCAGGCCTGGGCGGGCCGGGGGGTGCGCCTGGGGCGGCGGACGACGAACGGGCCGATGGCGAGCAGGTCGACCGGGGCGGAACCGAAGCACTCCAGCGCGTCGCGCGGGTCGTCGACCATGGGCCGGCCGGCCGTGTTCAGGCTGGTGTTGACGACGACGGGCAGGCCGGTGCGCCGCTCGAAGGCCGAGATCATGCGGTGCACGAGCGGCTCGGTCTCCGGGTCGATGGTCTGGATCCGCGCCGTCCCGTCGACGTGCGTGACGGTGGGGATGCGGTCCTTCCACTCGGGTGCGACGTCGTGGACGAACAGCATGTAGGGGGAGGGGATGGGGCCGCGGCTGAAGATCTCGGGGGCCCGCTCGAGCAGCACCATCGGGGCGACGGGGCGGAACTGCTCGCGGCCCTTGACGTCGTTCATCCGCTCGAGGTTGGCCTCGAAGCCGGGGTGGGCGAGCAGGGACCGGTGGCCGAGGGCGCGGGGGCCGTACTCGCTGCGGCCCTGGAACCAGGCGACGATGCCGTTGTCGGCGAGGACCTCGGCCACGGCCTCGGCGACGTCGTCGGGCCGCTCGTAGTCGATGGCGGCGGTGTCGAGCCACTTCTGGATCTCGTCGTCGCTCCAGCCGCGGCCCAGCGCCGCGCCCGGCATGGGCTCGGTGCGCTCGCCGAGCTCGTGGGCCACGTGCAGGGCGGCGCCCAGGGCGGTGCCGGCGTCGCCGGCGGCGGGCTGGACCCACACGTCGTCGAACGGCGTCTCGGCGAGGATCCGGGTGTTCGCGACGCAGTTGAGCGCCGTGCCGCCGGCCATGGTCAGCGCCTTGTCGCCGGTCTGCTCGTGCACCCAGCGGGCCAGCTCGACGAGCACCTCCTCCAGCCGCGTCTGGACGCTGGCGGCCAGGTCGGCGTGGTCCTCGGTCCACTGCTCGTCCTTGCCGAGGCGCGGGGCGAACTCGGAGAAGTCGATCTTCTCGGTGACGAAGCCGCCGTCGCCGGTGGCGCGGATCAGCTCGGACAGCTCGCCGAGGAAGCGCGGTTTGCCGTAGGAGGCCATGGCCATGACCTTGAACTCGTCGGAGCTGCGCAGGAAACCGAGGTGGTCGGTGAGCTCCTCGTACATCAGGCCGAGGGAGTGGGGGAGCGCCTGGCCGGCGAGGACCTCCAGCCGGCCGTCGACGTAGCGGCCGGCGAGGTGGCTGTGCGCCTCACCGCGGCCGTCGAGGACGAGGACGGCGTTGTCGCGCTGCGGGGCGGCGAGGCCGGCGGAGGCGGCGTGGGCGACGTGGTGCTTGACGAAGCGGACCTTCGCCGGGTCGAGGCCGGGCAGGGCGTGGGCGAGGAAGTCCGGCGCCATCTCGGCGTACTTCTTGCGCATGGTGTCGCCGTCGTCGAACAGCCCGGTCTCCTCGGGGGTGACCATCAGCGCCGGGTCGAAGGAGTAGGCGACGGCGTCGAGCTCCTCCGGGCGGATGCCGGCCTCCTTGAGGCACCAGGCGGCCGAGAGCTCGGGCAGCTCCCAGGCGCTCCACGGGAGGGGGCGCTTGCCGTGCTTGCGCCGGCTGAACCGCTCCTCCTCGGCCGCCGCCACGACCCTGCCGTCGACGACGAGCGCCGCCGCCGGGTCGTGGTAGATGGCGTTGATGCCCAGGACCTTCACGCGGGGACTCCTCTCGGCCGGGCCCTGCGCCCGGTCCTGTTCCAGATGATCAAGGCTGGCCGGTCACCCTGCAGGGTGAGCGCCCGAACGGGTGACGGTCAGGCGGGCCGGGCCTTGAGCAGGCCGTGCTCGGTGACCGCGGCGAGGCCGAGGGTCTTGTAGCCGACCTCGTCGAAGAGGACGACGAGGCGGTCGTCCTCCACGCGCATGACGACGCCGGCGCCCCACTCGGAGTGCTCGACGGGGGTCTCGACGGGGAAGGGGGTCTCGTCGTCCTCGGGCTGCTGCTGGGAGAGGCCGGCGGAGCAGTTGTCGCAGTTGCCGCAGGGCTCCTCGAGCTGCTCGCCGAAGTAGCCGAGGAGGAACTGGCGGCGGCACTCGGTGGTCTCGGCGTAGCCGCGCATCATCTCGACGCGGCTCTGGTCGACCCGTTCGTGGTGCTCGGCGAGCTCGTGCGCGGCGGCCGCGGCCTCGGACGGCTTCGGCGCGCCCTCGGCGGGGTGGGCGGCGCCGTCCTCGTCGAGCACGACGGCGGAGACCTGCTCGAGGAGGTTGAGGTCGCGGGCGAGGGGCGTCGCGGCGCGGCCGGTCTCCTCGCGCAGCGCCTTGACGTCGACGCCGTCCTCGATGCCGGCGGCCTCGGCCGCCGCGACCAGGCCGGCGACCTGCTGCAACTCCTCCTCGGGGGGGATGCCGGCGGCGAAGAACCGGCGCAGTCCGAGGTCCTCCTGGCGGTAGACGAGGACGGCGAGCGCGGGCTGCCCGTCGCGGCCGGCGCGGCCGATCTCCTGGTAGTAGCTGTCGATCGAGTCGGCGGGTTCGGCGTGGACGACGAAGCGGACGTCGGGCTTGTCGATGCCCATGCCGAAGGCGGTGGTGGCGACGACGACGTCGAGCCCGTCGGCCATGAAGGCTTCCTGCGTCTCCTCGCGCTCGGAGGCGCGCAGACCGGCGTGGTACGGGCGGGCGCGCAGGCCGCGCTCGGTGAGGGCCTCGGCGAGCTCCTCGGTGCCCTTGCGGGTGGCGCTGTAGACGATGCCCGGCTTCTGCCCGTCGCCGACCTGGTCGAGGACGCGGTCGAGGACGGCCTGGTGCTTGCCGTGGGCGTCGGCGTGCTGGTCGACCTCGAGGCGGATCTCGGGGCGGTCGAAGCCGGCGACGACGACCTCGGGGTCTCGCATCTCGAGCCGCTCGACGATCTCGGCGCGGACCGGGGGTGCGGCGGTGGCGGTGAGGGCGAGCACGGTCGGGTGGCCGAGCTGCTCGATGACGCCGCCCAGGCGCAGGTAGTCGGGGCGGAAGTCGTGGCCCCAGGCGCTGACGCAGTGGGCCTCGTCGACGACGAAGAGCGCCGGACCGGCGTCGCGGACGGCGTCGACGACGTCGGGCTTGGTGAGCTGCTCGGGGGCGAGGAAGACGAAGCGGACCGTTCCGTCCCCCAGTCCGGCGAGGACCTCGCGCTGCTCCCCCGCGGGCAGGCTGCTGTTGAGCTGGGCGGCGCGGCCGACGCGCTCCTCGCCCAGCTCCACGAGCCGGTCGACCTGGTCGCGCTGCAGGGCGATCAGCGGCGAGACGACGACGACCGGGCCGTCGAGCAGCTGGCCGGCGACCTGGTAGATCGACGACTTCCCGGCGCCGGACGGGAGGACGGCGAGGGTGTCGCGGCGGGCGGCGACCGACTGCATGGCCCGCTCCTGGCCGGGGCGGAAGTCGTCGTAGCCGAGGACGTCGCGGGTGATCTCCCGGATCCGGCGGGTGCGGACCGACGCGGAGTTCCCGGCGGGGTTGTCGTCGTCGTCACGTCGGCGTGGGGGCACCGGCTCAGGCTGCCCGGCCCCCTCCGGTGGCAAACGGTGCGCCTCGCCACCTGCCGGGCCACCCGCCGGCGTTCCCGCGGGAACGCGTCAGAGGCTGACGGCCACGGTGGCCGCGAGCTCGCGGACCGCCTCCAGGTCGTCCTTGCCCGGGCTGCCGGTGAGGCTCAGCGGCGCGGCGACCTGCTTCCAGCGCAGCGCCCCGGTGATCTTCTGGACGGCGGTCAGCGCGCCGGCGGTGTCGTCGTTGCCGTGCACGTAGACGCCGTAGGGGAGGCCGACGGTGGCCTCGAGGCAGGGGTAGTAGACGGTGTCGAAGAAGTGCTTGAGCGCACCGGACATGTAGCCGATGTTCGCCGGCGTGCCGAGCAGGACGCCGTCGGCCTCGAGCAGGTCGGCCGCGCCCGCCGACAGCGCCGGGCGCAGGGCGAGCTCGACCTCCTCGACCATCGCGGCGCCCTCCTTCGCGGCCTCGAGAACGGCCTGCATGGCGGGGGAGGGCGTGTGGTGGACGACGAGCAGCCGGGGCACCTGCGCATCATCGCGCCCCGGGTGCGGAGGGCGTTCCCGCGGGAACGCCCGGTCAGCCGGCCGGCGGGACGCAGGCCTCGGCGGCGAGGCGGCGGAGCAGGTCGCGGTTGCCCATGAGGACGCCGACCGCGTAGCGCACGTCCAGGGGGTCGTAGCGGTCCTGGATGGTCTCCGGCAGGTCCGGTGCGCCGTGGGGGAAGAGGGTGGCGTCGAGCCGGGCGCGCAGAGCGGCGGGCCCGGGTCTAGGAGATGTGCCCCGGTGCGGCGGGATGCCGGGCCGGGCGCCGGCTCGGGCGCTGCCGGCCCGCGCGTTCCCGGGTCGCCTGCTGCCGGGTCGCCTGCTGCCGGGGCGCCCGCTGTCGGGTCGGGGAGCGGGACGGCGTGGCGCGAGGGCGGGCCGGTGGGGTCGCCGCCGCGCTCGGCGACGGGGTGCAGCCCCGGCGGCCTCGGTGGTCGGTACCTCGGCGGGCAGGGCGTCGGCGGACGGTGCCTCGGTGGGCGGTGCGTCGGCGGACGGTGCCTCGGTGGGCGGTGCGTCGGTGGGCGGTGCGTCGGTGGGCCGGCGGCCGGGCGTCGTGTCGAAGGGGGCGATGCCGGCGAACGCGCGGTCGGTGGCCGGATCGGTGGACTCCAGGCCGGTGAGACCGCCGGCGAAGGTGGCGTCCGCGGTGCCCCACACGCGCCGGCCGTCCGGGGCGGTGACCACCAGGCGGCCGCTCTGCCGGCTCATGACCAGGTCCTCGTCGTGGACCAGGCCGTGGTCGGTGTCGCAGAGCAGGACCAGGTTCGCCAGGTCGGTGCGGCCGCCGTGCAGCCAGTGCCGCACGTGGTGGGCGTGCAGCCGTTCCACGCGGGACTCGGGGCAGCCGGGCCGGATGCAGCCGCCGTCGCGGCGCAGCAGCGCCCGGCGCTGGGCCTTGGTCGCCAGCCGCTTCCGCCGGCCCACGGCGAGCGGTTCGCGGCCGCTGGAGATCATCGCGACGACGGTGGCCTCGCACAGCAGCCGGCGGGCCGTGGCGCCGGTGATCGCCGGGCCGCCCTCGAAGTACGCCCGTCCGGCGGCGGTGTCGTCGGCGAGCACCGCGGCGTCGGCGTGCACGACGACCTCCCGCCGCGGTGGGTCGCCGGGACAGCGGTCGAGGTCGACGCGGGCCCGGCTGAGGGAGCAGAGCGCGGCGACCCGGCGGGCGGTGGTGCGCTCGCGGGCCAGGCCGACCGCGGTGTCCTCGGCGCAGCGCTCCTCGACCTCCCGGTCGACGGTGCCGCCGGCGGCGCGGGCCTGCTCGTGCCGCGCCCGGGCCCTGCTGTTCTGCGCCCGCTCGCGGCGGGCCTCGCGCTCGGCCAAGGAGTCGATGGCGGTCATCAGGGCCGCTCCGTCGTCGGCGCGGCCACGCACCCGCAGGGTGAAGAACCCGTCGCCGTCGGTGGAGTACTCGAAGACGAGGTCGTTCTCCGGGTGGTGCACCGCGGGGAAGCGGGGCCTGCCGTCGGCACCGGTGTCGGGGTGGTCGGAGTGGGGATCGGCCCGGCGCCAGGCACGGGCGAATCGCTCGACCTGGCTGGCGGTGGCGTCGATCGCGAACTCCAGCAGCGAGGCCTCCGTGTCCGGGGCGGCGACGCGGGTGATCGCGCGGACCTTGGAGTAGGATAGCCGGCCGGCGGCGAACGCACCCTCGATCCGGGGCAGCTCGCGCAGGGCCCGGGCGACTCGGACGTGCTCGCGTGCGGCGCCGGGGCCGAGGCCGCACTGCCAGGCCAGCCAGTGCGCGCAGGACTTGATGCCGACGCCGTGCCAGCCGCCGCGCTCGTCGAACTCGGCCACCAGCCGCAGCCAGGCGGCGCTGGCCGCGGCCAACCGCACGGCTCCGGACGTGATCGCCCAGGCGAGCTCCTTGAGGAGCGAGCCGGACGGGTGCTCGGCGACGACGTCATCGCCCGCGCTGATCGAATGCATGTTCGAACCGTAGTCCTCGCGGCTGACAGAAACCGCAGGTCAGATCAATAGAACTGATGGCCGAGGGTGTGCTGGCGCCGGGGGTGGTCGGACACGCCCGACGCGCCGATCGACGCCGCGGGACGTTCCCGCGGGAACGTCCCGCGGAACCGGAGCGTCAGCGGAGGGAGGACCGCCGGGTGCCGACGTCGGCGCGGTCGGCGGCGGCCTGGCCGGCGAACCAGCCGCCGCCGTCGACCGAAGCCCGGCTGCGGCTGCGGCTGCTGCGCACGCGCGGGAAGAGCTCCGTGAACGCCGACTCGACCGCCGCATGGCGGCTGCGCAGCACCGGCAGCAGATCGACCCCCTTCTCGGCGGCCGCTTCTGCGGTGGCCTGCTGCCGAGCCCTCGTCAGCCGCTCCCCGATCCGGTGCGCGTACCCGAGCAGGAACGCCCGGCGGAACGAGCGCGACGCCGACCGGCGCCCTGCCCGGCGCTCGGCCGCGGCCAGCGCCTGCGCGACCTGGAGCAGCAGCGAGGTGAAGAGCAGCTCCACGGCGTCCAGGTCGGCGGGCATCCCGACCAGGTTGGCGATGCCCAGCGAGCGGTACCAGACCAGCCGCACGTCGTTGGCCTCCGCGACCGCGCCGAGCAGCTGCATCTTCGCCCGCACGTACGGGTCGTCGACGTGCACCCGCCGGGTGCCCACCCCGGCCGGCGCGGGACCCGCGCCGGCGTCCAGCAGCGCGGCGCTCACCGCGTGGCGGGCCATCAGCTCCTGAGCCTTGGCGGTCAGCGCCTCGGCCTCCTCGGGGAACTCCGTCGACTCCGCCTTCGCCAGCAGTCCCCGGATCCGCCGCAGCACCCGGGCGTCGTCCGCCGCCGGCGCATCCACCGCGGCACGGGCCGCCGGCCACCGGGACGGCGGCGGCACCAGCTGGTCGATGCGGGCGGCACCGCTCAGCAGGCCGACGAGCCGGAGCACGATCCGCCACGCCTCGGCGGCCGGTCGCCGGTGGGCCCGCTGCCAGGCGCCGACGACGTCGGGCGCCCCGGGCGGCAGGGCACCGAGGTCGTGCAGTTGCGCGAGCCACGTGTCCGGCGCCCGCCGCTCGGCGTCGCTGCGCCGGGCGTGCTCGCCGATCAGGGCCACGGCGAGCGGCACGGAGGCCGTCGTCGCCTCCCGGCGGGCGGCGTGCACCAGGTCGGCCGGCTGCCAGCCGCGTTCCCACGCCTCGTCCAGCGCCGCCGCCAGCGCGCGGGTCGCGATACCGCCGGGGTCGACGCTCGGGTGGTGGACCGCCAGCGCGTCGGCCAGCTCCTGCGCCACCCCGGCATCGCCGAGCACGCCGTTGCGGTTGCGGAGGAGCTCTGCCAGCCAGGCGTCGTCGAACACGCCGGCCATGCTGCCCCGCCCGGGCCAGACCACCGGAGCACGAGCTGTGGACGGCGGGGCGTCGTCCACAGGCGGAGGTCCGTCGTGCCGGGCGCGGCTCGGCGGGACCATGAGCGCCCCGTCGTCCCCCGGGATCGGGAGCTGCCATGAGCGAGACCACCAGCCTGCGGCGCCTGAGCGGACTGCCGGAGACCCCGGCGTCGTGGCGGGACCAGACCCTCGTGCTGGTCGACTGCCAGAACACCTACACCCGCGGGGTGCTGGAGCTGGACGGCGTGCAGAAGGCGCTCGACCAGGTCGAGGAGCTCCTCGACCGGGCGCGCAGCGCCGGGATCCCCGTGATCCACCTCCAGCACGACGCCGGTCCGGGATCGCCCTACGACGTGCGGGCCGAGATCGGCGCCATCGTCGACCGGGTGGCCCCGCGGGGCGACGAGCCCGTGGTCGTGAAGGACCGCCCGAACGCCTTCGTCGGCACCGACCTGGAGGCCCGGTGCGCGGCCTCGGGCCGGGACGTCCTGCTCGCCGGCTTCATGACGCACATGTGCATCAACTCCACCGCGCGCGGGGCCTTCAGCCTGGGGTACCGGCCGACGGTGGTGGCCTCGGCGACCGCCACGCGGGACCTGCCCGGGCCCGAGGGCGCCGTCCCGGCCGCCGCGGTCCAGACGGTGAGCCTGGCCGCGATCGCCGACCTGTTCGGGCTGGTCGTGCCCGACGGCCGGGCGATCCCGGACTGAGCAGGAGGCGGCGGGCCTCCCCGTCTAGGGTCTGGCCGTGGCCGCCTCCTACCGCATCGCCGAGGCCGCGGAGCTGCTCGGCGTCAGCGACGACACGGTGCGCCGCTGGATCGACAGCAACCGGCTCCCCGTGCGCCGGGAGGGCGGTGGCCCGGCCCGCGTCGACGGCGCCGACCTGGCCCGCGTGGCCGCCCAGCTGCACGAGGCGCCCGACCCCGGCACCACCCGGTCGTCGTCCGCCCGCAACCGGCTGACCGGCATCGTCACCCGCGTCCTCCGCGACACCGTCATGGCGCAGGTCGAGATCCAGGCCGGGCCCTTCCGGCTCGTCTCGCTCATGTCCCGGGAGGCCGCCGACGAGCTCGGCCTCGAGGTCGGCGTGCGCGCCGTCGCCACCGTCAAGGCCACGCAGGTGAGCGTCGACATCCCCTAGCCACTTGCGCAGCTGCGGAGGCTGGTGATCCCCTGTTCCGCACCCGCGGAACAGGAGGACGTGCGTGAGGCGCTCGGCACTGCTCGTCGCGGCCCTGCTCACCCTCAGCGCGTGCGGGTCGTCCGCCGCCGACACCGGCAGCGGGACGACCGACCCGACGGCGCGGGGCGACGCGCTCAGCGGCACCCTCACCGTCTTCGCCGCCGCGTCCCTCACCGACGTCTTCGGCGAGCTCGGCGACCAGCTCATGGCGGAGAACCCGCAGCTCGAGGTCCGCTTCAACTTCGCCGGCAGCTCGCAGCTCGCCACCCAGATCACCCAGGGCGCGCCGGCCGACGTCTTCGCCAGCGCCAACCAGGCGCAGATGACCGTGGTCACCGACGCCGGGCGGGCCGACGGCGACCCGACCGTCTTCACCCAGAACGTCCTCGAGATCGCCGTCCCCGCGGGCAACCCCGCCGGCGTCACCGGTCTGGCCGACTTCGCCGACCCCGACCTCACCCTCGCCGTGTGCGCGCCCGAGGTCCCCTGCGGCGCCGCCGCCGAGCAGGTCTTCGAGCTCGCCGGCGTCGACGCGCAGCCCGACACCCAGGAGGAGGACGTCAAGGCGGCGCTCAACAAGGTCCAGCTCGGCGAGGTCGACGCCGCGCTCGTCTACGCCACCGACGTCGTCGCCGCCGGGGACGCCGTCGAGGGCATCGCCTTCCCCGAGGCCGAGCAGGCGGTCAACGACTACCCGGTCTGCGTCCTCGCCGACGCGCCGAACCCCGGGGCGGCGCAGGCGTTCGTCGACCTCGTGTTCTCCGACGAGGGGCGTCAGGCCCTCGAGGACGCCGGCTTCCGAACCCCGTGAGCCGGCGCGCACCCGGGGACGGCCGCGTCCCCCTCCCCCTGCTCGTCCCCGCCGCGATCGGCGTCGCCTTCCTCGTCCTGCCGCTGGCGGGGCTGCTCGTCCGCGCTCCCTGGTCGGAGCTCGGCGCCCGCCTCACCGAGCCGGAGGTCGGCGAGGCGCTGCGGCTCAGCCTCGTCTCGGCCACTCTCGCCACCGCGGTCTCGCTGGTCCTCGGCGTCCCGCTCGCCTGGGTGCTCGCCCGCACGCGCGTCCGGGGTCGCGCCGTCCTGCGGGCGCTGGTCACCGTCCCGCTGGTCCTGCCGCCGGTCGTCGGCGGGGTCGCGCTGTTCCTCGTGCTCGGCCGCCAGGGCCTGGTCGGCCAGTGGCTGTACGAGACGACCGGCCTGAGCATCCCGTTCACCACCACGGCCGTCGTCATCGCCGAGACCTTCGTCGCGATGCCCTTCCTGGTCATCAGCGTCGAGGGCGCGCTGCGCGCCGCCGACGCCCGGTTCGAGGACGCCGCGGCCACCCTCGGCGCCGACCGCTGGACCACCTTCCGCCGCGTCACCCTCCCGCTCGTCGCCCCCGGCGTCGCGGCCGGCGCCGTCCTCTGCTGGGCCCGGGCGCTGGGCGAGTTCGGCGCCACCATCACCTTCGCCGGCAACTTCCCCGGGACGACGCAGACGATGCCGCTGTCGGTCTACCTCGCCCTGCAGAGCGAGCCCGACGCGGCCATCGTGCTCTCGCTCCTGCTGCTCCTGGTCTCGGTGGCCACCCTGCTCCTGCTGCGCGACCGGTGGCTGGGACGGGCCGCCGCCGCATGACGCTCACCGCCTCGTTCGGCGTCCGGCGCGGGGCCTTCGGCCTCGAGCTCGACCTCGACGTCGCCGACGGCGAGGTGCTCGCCGTCCTCGGGCCCAACGGCGCCGGCAAGTCCACGGTCCTGCGCGTCCTGGCCGGGCTGCTGCCGCCGGACACCGGTCGCGTCCACGTCGGGGACGACGTCTGGGACGACGTGACCGCCGGCGTGCACGTGCCCGCCCACCGGCGCCGGCTCGGCATGGTCTTCCAGGACTACCTGCTCTTCCCCCACCTCTCCGCCCTCGAGAACGTCGCCTTCGGGCTGCGCACGCGGGGGACCGCCCACGCCGAGGCGCGCACCCGGGCGGCCCGCTGGCTCGACCGCGTCGGCCTGGCCGACCTGGCCGACCGCCGCCCCGGCCAGCTCTCCGGCGGCCAGGCGCAGCGGACGGCGCTGGCGCGGGCGCTGGTCACCGACCCGGCGCTGCTGCTGCTCGACGAGCCGCTCGCCGCCCTCGACGCCCGCACCCGCCTCACCGTGCGCGCCGAGCTGCGCCACCACCTCGCCGGCTTCCCCGGCAGCACCGTGCTCGTGACCCACGACCCCGTCGACGCGATGGCGCTGGCCGACCGCGTGCTCGTGCTCGAGGAGGGGCGGGTCGCGCAGGGCGGCACCCCGGCCGAGATCGCCCGCCGTCCGCGGACCGACTACGTGGCCCGCCTCGTCGGCCTCTCGCTGCTGCCCGGCACGGGCGAGGGGACGACGGTCCGGCTGGACGGCGGCGGGGTGGTCGCGGTCGCCGAGGAGGCGGCCGGGCCGGTGTTCGTCGCCGTCCGCCCCGAGTCGGTGGCCCTCTACCTCACGCGCCCGGACGGCAGCCCGCGCAACGTCTGGCTCCTGACGCTCACCGGCGCCACCCCGCACGGCGCCACCGTGCGCTGCGAGCTCGACGGCGAGGTGCCGCTGGTCGCCGACGTCACGGCGCAGGCCTTCGCCGAGCTCGGCCTGGCGCCGGGCTCGGCGGTCTGGGCGGCGGTCAAGGCCTCCGAGGTCGCCGTCTACGCGCGCTGAGAGAGTGGCCCCGTGAACGTCGCCGCCGTCGTCCTCGCCGCCGGGGGCGGCCGCCGCTACGGCATGCCCAAGGCGCTGGTCGAGCTCGACGGCGAGCTGCTCGTCGAGCGCGCCGTGCGCACCGCGCAGGCCGTCTGCGACCCGGTGCTCGTCGTCCTGGGGGCGCAGGCGGTCGACGTCTGGCGCACCGCCCGGCTGGAGAACGTGCTCGTGCTGGCCAACCGCGACTGGGAGACCGGCATGGCCTCCTCGCTGCGCACCGGCCTCGACGGCCTCCGCGGGCTGCCCGGGATCGACGCGGCGCTCGTCCTGCTCGTCGACGTGCCCGGCATGACGCCCGCGGCCCTCGAGCGCCTGGCCGGGCACGCCGCCCCCGACGCGCTCGCCGTCGCCACCTACGACGGCGTCCGCGGGCACCCGGTGCTGCTCGGCCGCGACCACTGGGCGGGTGTCGCCGAGACCGCCACCGGCGACGAGGGCGCCCGCCGCTACCTGGCCGCGCACGACGTCACCGAGGTCGACTGCACCGGCCTGGCCGATCCCACCGATCTCGACGTCCCGCCGGCCTCCTGACCGCGGGTACCGTGCCCGTCGTGACCGCCCCGCAGATCGCCCGGGTCGTCGACGAGCCGCTGTCGGTGACCGAGCACGAGGACGCCGTGGCCGACAAGGCCGCGGGCGCCGTCGTCTCCTTCGCCGGCGTCGTCCGCGACCACGACGGCGGCCGGTCGGTGACCGAGCTCGAGTACGTGGGCCACCCCTCGGCGCCCGAGGTGATCGCCGAGATCGCCGCCGAGTTCGCCGCCCGGCCGGGGCTGCACGCCGTCGCGGTCTCCCACCGGATCGGGCTGCTCGGCATCGGCGACGTCGCGCTCGCCTGCGCGGTCAGCGCCTCCCACCGGGGTGCGGCGTTCACCGCCTGCGCCGAGCTCGTCGACGAGGTGAAGAAGCGGCTGCCGATCTGGAAGCGCCAGGTCTTCACCGACGGCGAGGAGGAGTGGGTCGCCTGCCCGTGAGGGCAGGCCGCCTCACGAGGCGGCGCTCGGCGCCCGCGGCGCGGGCAGCGCCCCGCCCTGCTCGGCCGCCAGCAGCGTGCTGAGCAGGCGGGCGACCAGCTCCACGGTCGGCAGCCCCAGCACCGCCCGCCGCGGCTGCGCCCGGAACGCGAGGGCGCACAGCGTGCCGTAGAGCCCGCCGTCCCGCGTCACCAGCGGGACGCCGAGGTAGGCGGCCACCTCGGCGGCCAGGCCGACCGAGCACCGCGCGTACTCGGGCACGGCCGCGGTCACCGTGGCCACCCGGGGCGCCGCGCCGCTGACCATCTGCCGGCAGAACGACTCGTCCCAGGCCAGCGTGGTGCCGGGCGGTGCGACCTGGGCCGGCGAGGCGCGCACCACCACCTGGGCCGCGCCCTCCACCCGGGTCACGGCCCACACGTCCCAGCCGAACTGCTCGTGCAGGAACGCCAAGGCGCCCTCGACCGCGGCCGTCCAGTCCGGCCACGGCCTGACGTCGGCGATCCCGCTCATCTCGGGGATCCCCATGCCCTGTGGATGCCCACCAACGGTCGGAACGACACGTTCCGACCCTCTGGCGTACCGACTTCCTCAGCCGGCGAACTCCCGCACCGGCCGGCCGGTCATGCCGACGTCGGCGGCGAAGAGCGCCCCGGCGAGCGGGTCGTCGTCCGGCTCCAGGTCCTCCCGCGAGGTGGTGATGTACAGCCGGTCGAGGGCCGGGCCGCCGAAGGTGCAGGCGGTCACCTGGCGTGCCGGGACCTCGACGACGCCGTCCAGCCGCCCGCCGGGCGTGTAGCGCCGCACCACCCCGCCGCCGAAGAGGGCCACCCACACCCCGCCCTCGGCGTCGACCGTGAGCCCGTCGGGGTTCTCGTCCTCGGCGAGCTGGACGAAGGTCCGCCGTCCGGCCAGCCGGCCGTCCGGGGTCCATTCGAAGGTGCAGATCCGGTGGGTCGGGGTGTCGTCGTAGTAGGCGAGCGCGCCGTCGGGGCTCCAGTCCAGGCCGTTGGAGATCGTGACGCCGGAGATCACCACCGACGTCTCGCCGGAGGGGTCCAGCCGGTACAGGCTGCCGGCCTCAGGCCGCTGGTCGTAGGCCATCGACCCGCAGTAGAAGGCCCCGGCCGGGTCGCAGCCGCCCTCGTTCATCCGCAGCTGCGGATCGGTCCACAGCGGCGGCAGCGTGGTCACCGTGCCGTCGGGGGCCTCCAGCGCGAAGCCGCGCTCCACCCCGATCACCGCCCCGCCGCCGGCCCGCGGCCGCAGCGCGGCGGCGACGTCACCCACGTGCCGGCGGTCGACCGCACCGTCAGCGCCCAGCGACAGGACGTCCCCGGCGAGCATGTCGACCCAGCGCAGCCCGCCCCAGCGGGCCGACCAGACCGGGCCCTCGGCGTGGTAGGCGACCGGATCGGTCACCTGCTCCGCGCGCACCGCGGTCAGCGGACGCCGGCCAGCCCGTCGTCCCCGGGATCGCGTCGCGCCTCCCGCTCGGCGGCCTCCTCGCGCTCCTCGCGCTCCTCCGCCTCCTCCTCGGCCTCGCCCTCGAGGCGACGGGCCTCGCCGCCGACGGTGGCCGCGGCGTCGCCGTGCGACTCGCCGTAGAGCTCCTCGGCGCGGCCGAGCAGCTCGTCCCACTTGGCCTTCGCCTTGCCCAGAATGCCCATGCGCCCATCCTCCCGCAGGTCACCGGCCGGTCTGCCGGGTCTCAGCCTCCGGCGAACGGGGGCAGGACGTCCACCACGGCGCCGGGTGCCAGCGCCAACGACCGGTCACGGGTGGTGGTTCCGTCGACCAGGAACGAGCAGGCTGTCAGCACCTTCTCCAGCCGGTCGCCGTGGCTGTCGACGATCTGCCGCACCAGCTCGTCGAGGGTGGCGGCGTCGCGGGTCTCGGTGTCGACGCCGGCGGCCGCCCGGGCCCCGGCGAAGTAGCGGACGGTGATCATCCGCCGATGGCCGACATCGGCCGCGACGGCTGCAGGAAGCTCGGGTCGTCGATGCCGTGCCCGGGCAGCTTGCCCAGCGTGGCGATCCGCCAGCGGTCGGCCAGCTCCTGGTCGGTGGCGCCCTCGCGCATCGGCGTGCGCAGGTCGGACTCCTCGCGGGCGAACAGGCAGTTGCGCACCTGGCCGTCGGCGGTCAGCCGGGTGCGGTCGCAGGCACCGCAGAACGAGCGGGTGACCGAGGCGATGATCCCGACGGTCGCCGGGCCGCCGTCGACCAGCCACCGCTCCGCGGGCGCCGAGCCGCGCTCCTCCGAGTCCGGCGTGAGCCGGTGCGCCGCGGACAGCTGGGCGAGGATGTCCTCGGCCGTGACCATCCGGCCGCGCGTCCACGCGTGGTGCGCGTCGAGCGGCATCTGCTCGATGAACCGCAGCTGGTAGCCGTGCTCCAGGCAGAAGTCCAGCAGCGGCAGGGCGTCGTGGTCGTTGATGCCGTGCAGCAGGACGGCGTTGACCTTGACCGGGGTGAGCCCGGCCGCCTGCGCGGCGGCCAGGCCGGCCAGGACGTCGTCGAGCCGGTCGCGGTACGCCAGCTGCTCGAACCGCTCGCGGTCGAGGGTGTCGAGGCTGACGTTGATCCGGTCCAGCCCCGCCTCGGCCAGCGCGGGCGCCACCCGGGCCAGCCCGATCGCGTTGGTGGTGAGGCTGACCTCGGGGCGCGGGCTCAGCGCGGTGGTGGCGGCGACCAGCCCCACCAGCCCGGGCCGGAGCAGCGGCTCACCGCCGGTGAAGCGGACCTCGCGGATGCCCAGCTGCTCGACGCCGATCCGGATCAGCCGGTTCACCTCGTCGTCGGTGAGCACCTCCTGCTTGGGCAGCCACTGCAGCCCCTCCGGCGGCATGCAGTAGGTGCAGCGCAGGTTGCAGCGGTCGGTCAGGGAGACGCGCAGGTCGGTGGCGACGCGGCCGTGCCGGTCGACCAGACCGCCGCTGCCCGGGACGCCGTCGGACGGGCGCACCCAGGGGGTCGGCAGATCGGTCGCACTCACGTCCGCGAATGTAGCCGCGGGCAGGGACGGCGTCGCCCGTCGCGAGAGCTCCCGAGCGGGACTGCCGCATCCGCGGAGGCAGTCGGGGAGATCCTCCGCACCCGCGGGCCGCCCCGCTGCAACCACGTTGCACCGCCGCGGGAGCGCTCCCCGGTCCGGGCCGCGCGCGGAAAACCGGCGGCGTCCCGTCGTCCCCCGTTGCTACCGTCGCGGTGCCACCCGAGAGTCCGGCGGGGCAGTCCCCGCACTCGCCTGTGGCCAGGAAGCGCGAGAGTTCCCGTGTCGCCCCGAACCCTCTTCAGGCCCTACGCGCGGCTGTTCGCCGTCCCCGGCTCGGTCGCCTTCTCCTTCGCCGGCTGGCTCGCCCGGCTCCCCATGCCGATGATCGGCCTCGGCACCGTCCTGCTCGTCGCCGGCGAGACCGGCAGCTACGGCCTCGCCGGTGCGCTGTCCGGCACCCTGGCGCTCGCCTTCTCGCTGGCCAACCCCCAGTGGTCCCGGCTCATGGACCGCTACGGCCAGGGCCGCGTGCTGCGCTGGGTGGTGGTCGCCTACCTCGTCGTCGGCGTGGCCTTCGTGACCTCCGTCGTCACCGACGGGCCGCACTGGCTCTGGTACGGCCTCGCGGCGCTGACCGGCGCGACCGAGCCCAACATCGGCGCGCTGGTCCGCGCCCGGTGGGCGCACGCCCTCGACGACGCCGGCCGGCAGACCGCCTTCGCCTTCGAGTCCGTCGTCGACGAGGTCGTCTTCGTCGTCGGCCCGCCGCTGGTCACGCTGCTCGCCACGGCGATCGCCCCGCCGGTCGGCTTCCTCGCCGGCCTGCTCTTCGGCGTCGTCGGCGGGCTGTGGCTGGCCGGGCTGCGGACCACCGAGCCCCCGCCGCAGGTCGTCGAGCCCGGCGACCGGTCCCGCCGGGCGGCGCTGCTCAGCCCGACCGTGCTCGTCGTCGGCCTGGTCTACCTCGCCATCGGCACGGTCTTCGGCGCCGTGGACGTCGTCGTGGTCGGCTTCGCCGAGGAGCAGGGCGCCTCGGTGATGGCGGGCGCCGCCCTGGCGGTCTTCGCGTTCGGCAGCCTGGTCGCGGGTTTCGTCTACGGCGTCGTCCGGCTGCCCGGCACGCTCGCCGGCCGCTACATCGCCTGCGCCCTCTTCTTCGCCGTCTCGGTGCAGCTGCTGCTGCTCGTCGGGTCGCTGGCGGTGCTGGTCCCGGTCGCCTTCGTCTCCGGGCTCTCGATCGCCCCGGTGCTGGTGTCGGGCACCTCGCTGGTCGAGTCCCGGGTGCCGCGAGCGGCGCTGACCGAGGCGCTGTCGTGGACGACGACCGGTCTCACCCTCGGCGTGACCGCGGGCTCGGCGATCGCCGGCGCGGCGGTCGACGCCTGGGGCGCCGAGACCGCGTTCGCCGTGCCCGCCCTCGCCGCCGGCCTGGCGGGTGTGCTCGCGGTGGCCGGGGCGCCGCTGCTGCTGCGCCCCCGCCCCGAGCGCCCGGTGGTGGGGTCCCTTCCGGCCCCGTCGGCCGCGGGGGAATGCTGATCGGGTGAGCACCCGACGCACCCACGGCCGCGCTGCTGCGGCCGATCCCGGCCCGGCCGAGCCGATCCTCGAGTTCGCCGAGGCGACGCCGTACGAGCAGTACGTCGGCGTCCGGCAGCTGCAGGCGCTGGTGCGCACGGTGACCGACCACCCCGCCGAGCCGTCGTTCCTCGTCGTCACCCAGGTCATGGAGCTGTGGTTCACGCTGCTGCGCCGGGAGTGGGAGCTGGCGCAGCGGCGGCTGCGGGCCGACGACCTGGACGGCGCGCTGGCCGCGATCCGGCGCTCGGTGCACCACCTGCGCTCGCTGAACGCCAGCTGGGGCTCGCTGCTGTGGCTGACCCCGGGGGAGTTCAACGGGTTCCGCGACCAGCTCGGCGAGGCCTCGGGCTTCCAGTCCTACGAGTACCGGCACGTGGAGTTCCTGCTGGGGCTCAAGGCGGAGTCCGTCGTCCGCCCGCACCGCGGGCTGCCCGCCGTGCACGCCGACCTGCAGCGGGCGCTGACCGCGCCGTCGCTGGAGGACGACGTCCTGCTCTTCCTGGCCCGCCGCGGGCTGCCGGTGCCGGACGAGGTGCTCGACCGGGAGCCGACCGAGACCCACCCGGCGCACCCGGCCGTGACCGCGATCTGGGTGGACGTCTACCGCGACCCGCGGCCGACCAACGAGCTGTTCGCGCTCGGCGAGGCGCTCACCGACGTCGCCGAGGAGTTCCTGACCTGGCGGCAGCGGCACGTCACCGCCGTCCGCCGCTCGATGGGCGCCAAGCCGGGCACCGGCGGGTCCGCCGGCCTGGCCTGGCTCGAGCGCAGCGCCGCGCGCGTGGTCTTCCCCGACCTGTGGGAGGCGCGCACCGCCCTGTGACCGGTTGAGCCGCCGCCGTCCGGGTAGCGGCCCCGACCGGGGCAGG
This sequence comes from Blastococcus sp. SYSU D00669, assembly GCF_054050715.1. Classification (NCBI taxonomy): domain Bacteria; kingdom Bacillati; phylum Actinomycetota; class Actinomycetes; order Geodermatophilales; family Geodermatophilaceae; genus Blastococcus; species Blastococcus sp. SYSU D00669. Next base: position 133,239 of record NZ_JBJGZV010000003.1, on the reverse strand, counting down.
GCGTCTCGCGCTGGCAGCGCGGCCGGCTGGTCCCGCCGCCCCGTCCGACGACGAGAGGAACACCTGTGGCACCCGTGCCCACCATCCGGCTGAACAACGGCGTCGAGATCCCGCAGCTCGGCTTCGGCGTCTACCAGATCGACCCGGACGAGACCGCCGAGGCGACGGCCGCGGCGCTCGAGGTCGGCTACCGGCACATCGACACGGCGGAGATGTACCGGAACGAGAAGGGCGTCGGCGAGGCCGTGCGCACCTCCGGCATCCCGCGCGAGGAGGTCTTCGTGACCTCGAAGCTCAACAACGGCTACCACCGCCGCGACGACGCGCTGCGCGCCTTCGACGGCACGCTGGAGGCGCTCGGCTTCGACTACCTCGACCTCTTCCTGATCCACTGGCCGCTGCCGGGCATCGACGTGGACTACGTCGAGACCTGGAAGGCCATGGAGGAGATCTACGACAGCGGCCGGTGCCGCGCGATCGGCGTCTCCAACTTCAAGGAGCACCACCTGCGCCGGCTGTTCGGCGAGACCGTCGTCCGCCCGGCGGTGAACCAGATCGAGGTGCACCCGTACCTGGCGCAGGACGACCTGCGCGCGTTCGACGCCGAGCACGAGATCGTCACCGAGGCCTGGTCGCCGATCGCGCAGGGCAAGGTGCTCGACGACCCGGCCGTCGTGGCGATCGCGGAGGACCTGGGCCGCACCCCGGCGCAGGTCGTGCTGCGCTGGCACGTGCAGCGCGGCGACGTCGTCTTCCCGAAGTCGGTCAACCGGACGCGGATGGAGGAGAACTTCGCGCTGTTCGACTTCGAGCTCTCCGACGGCGACATGGCCACCTTGACCGGCCTCGACCGCGGCGAGCGCACCGGCCCCGACCCGGACTCGTTCAACTACATCCCGCGCTGACGCGGTGCGGAGTGGATCCGTGCACGTCACGTGCACGGATCCACTCCGGTCAGTCCGTCGTCACGAAGTCGATCAGCTCCTCGACCCGGCCGATGAGGGCCGGCTCGAGGTCGGTCCACGTCCTCACCCGCGCCAGGATGCGCTGGCTCCACACGTAGCCGGTGTCGTCCTCCCAGCCGAGCCGGCGGCAGACGCCGTCCTTCCACGACTCGCCCTTGGGCACGGTCGGCCACTCGCGGATGCCGACGACCGAGGGCTTGACCGCCTGCCAGATGTCGATGAACGGGTGGCCGACGACGAGCGCGTGCTCGCCGGTCACCTGCTCGGCGATCCGCGACTCCTTCGACCCGCGCACCAGGTGGTCGACCAGCACGCCGAGCCGCCGGCCGGAGCCGGGGCGGAAGTCGCGCACGATGGCGGGCAGGTCGTCGACGCCGTGCAGCGGCTCGACGACCACGCCCTCGATGCGCAGGTCGTGGCCCCAGACCTTCTCCACGAGCTCGGCGTCGTGCTTGCCCTCGACGTAGATGCGGCCCTCGCGGGCGACCCGCGCCCTGGCGCCGGCGACGTAGGTCGAGCCGGACGCGCTGCGCGCCGGGCCGGTGGGCGCCGTCGGGCGCGGGCGCACGAGCACGACCGGCCGCCCGTCGACCCAGAAGCCCGGGCCGAGCGGGTAGCCCCGCACCCGGCCGTGCCGGTCCTCGAGGTGGACGACGTCCTTCTCGCAGCGGACCACGGCGCCGACGAACCCGCTGCTGGGGTCCTCCACGACGAGGTCCTTCTCGGCCGCGATCTGCGGCGCCGGCTTCTTCACGGTGCGCGGGTGGACGAGGTCGTCGTACGGCGAGCGGGGAGGCACCCGTCCATGCTGAGCAGCACCCTCGCCGATCCGGGGACGACGCGCCGAGCGCGGCGCGACACGCCCGGGACGATTCCGTCACCTGCGGTCCTCGGCCGAGGAGCGTTCCGTGCGGCATCCGGTGGTGCGCGATCGGATTGCACTCCTGATCAGGCAAGACGCGACGTGACGTCCGCGTCGACCGCTTCCCGCGGCGTCCGCCGACGCGCCCGGCTCCGGGGGAAGTTCGGGACGAGATCGTTTCGGCCCGCGGCGTCCGGTCACCCATCGGGGCGAAACGAGACCCCGAGCTCAGATGGGAGCGCGAAACGACGATGATCGGCACCGAGACCATCAGCCGCGTGATCGGCAGCGACGTCTACGACGAGTCCGGCCAGAAGATCGGCTCCGCGTCGGAGGTGTACCTCGACGACGAGAGCGGTCAGCCCGAGTGGCTGACGGTCCGCACCGGCCTGTTCGGCACCAAGGAGTCCTTCGTCCCGATCCGCAACGCGGACCTGACCGACGACGGCGTCCGCGTACCGGTGAGCAAGGACCAGGTGAAGGACGCCCCGAAGATCGACACCGACGGCCACCTGTCGCCGCAGGAGGAGCAGGAGCTCTACCGCTACTACGGCATGGACTCCCTTGCCGGCGGCTACGAGACCACCCAGACCACCGGGATGACGACCGAGTCGACCACCGGCATGGCCACCACCGGCATGGCCACCACGGGCATGGCGACCGGCGGGGTGGCCGACGCCCCCGGCACGGTCGGTCACGACACCTCCGGCCCGACGACCGACAACGCCATGACCCGGTCGGAGGAGCGCCTCAACGTGGGCACCCGCTCCGAGGAGATCGGCCGGGCCCGGCTGCGCAAGTACGTCGTCAGCGAGAACGTCACCGAGACCGTCCCCGTCACGCGCGAGGAGGTCCGGGTCGAGCGCGAGCCGATCACCGACGCCAACATCGGCAACGCCCTCGACGGGCCGGCGATCAGCGAGGAGGAGCACGAGGTGACCCTCCGCGCCGAGCGCGCCGTGGCCGAGACGGAGGCCGTCCCGGTCGAGCGCGTCCGCCTGGACAAGGAGACCGTCACCGACACCGAGACCGTCTCCGCCGACCTCCGCAAGGAGGAGATCGAGGTGGACGGCGTCCGGGACACCGACCGGCGCCTCTGACGCCGCTCGCGGCGCGATCGGCGCCGCACCACTGACGACGGTGGCCGGCCGAGGACCAGACTCGGCCGGCCACCGTTCCCACGTCCGGCCCCGGATCCCCCGCGGTGGGATGCTCGGGACGTGACCGACCCCACCCTGGCCACCCAGGACCTGCCGTCCGACCTCTCCAGCCCGGAGAAGCTGGCCGTGGCCCTCGAGAGCACCGGCTACCTGCCCGACGAGGGGTTGGCCACCGCCGCGTACCTGGCGCTGGTGATGCACCGCCCGCTGTTCCTGGAGGGCGAGGCCGGCGTCGGCAAGACCGCCCTGGCCCACGCGCTGGCCGAGGTGACCGGCCGGCCGATCTACCGCCTGCAGTGCTACGAGGGCCTGGAGGCCAGCCAGGCGCTCTACGACTGGGACTTCGGCCGCCAGCTGCTGCACCTGCGCGCCGCCGAGGCCGCCCACGCGAACGACAACCCCGACGCCCTCGAGGCCTCGCTCTACGACCGCCGCTTCCTGCTGGCCCGGCCGCTGCTGCAGGCCCTGGAGGACTCGCCGTCCGTGCTGCTGGTCGACGAGGTCGACCGGGCCGACGACGAGTTCGAGGCGTTCCTGCTCGAGGTGCTCAGCGACTTCACGATCTCGATCCCGGAGCTGGGCACCATCCGCGCGGTGCAGCCGCCCCTGGTGATCCTCACCAGCAACCGCACCCGCGAGGTGCACGATGCGCTCAAGCGCCGCTGCCTCTACCACTGGCTGCAGCACCCCGACTTCGACCGCGAGGTCGCGATCCTGCGCCGCCGGCTGCCGCAGGTGACCGAGCAGCTGGCCCGCGAGGTGGCCCGGGCGACGGCGAAGCTGCGCACGCTGGACCTGCTCAAGCCGCCCGGGATCGCCGAGGCGATGGACTGGGCGACGGCGCTGCACACCCTCGGCGCCCGCGACCTCGACCCCGACGTCGCCGCCCGCACGCTCGGCGCCGTCCTCAAGTACCGCGAGGACACCGAGCGGGTGCACTCGATGGTGCGGGGGGCGCTGTTCGGTGGCTGAAGCGGCCCGCACGGCGGAGCGCCGGGACGTCGTCGACACGCTGCTCGGCTTCGCCCGGACGCTGCGCGCCGCCGGGGTGGCCGCCTCGCCGGACCGGGTGGAGGCGATGCTCGCCGCCGTCGGCTCGCTCGACGTCCTCGACGCCACCGACGTCTACTGGGCCGGCCGGCTGACCCTGTGCGCCGGACCGGACGACCTGGACCGCTACGACGCCGCGTTCTCCGCCTGGTTCGGCGGCGACCGGCCCCGCCAGGCACCACGGGCGCCGCGCGACCGCGAGATCGTCTCGGCCATGGCGCCGCTGGACGTCGGCTCCGGCGAGGGGGAGCAGCGCGACGACGCCTCCGAGCTGGCCGCGCAGGCCAGCGCCGCCGAGGTGCTGCGCCACCGGGACGTCTCCGAGCTGACCATCGCCGAGCGCGAGCACCTGCGCCGGCTGTTCACGCTGCTCCGCCCGGCCTCGCCGATGCGGCCCTCCCGGCGCCGGCGGCCCAACCCGCTGGGCGCCGTCCACCCGGCCCGCACGGTGCGCCGGGCCCTGCGCGACGGCGGCGAGGTCACCCGGCTGATGCACCGGCGGGCGGCGCCCCGACCGCGGCGCGTCGTCCTGCTGGTCGACGTCTCGGGCTCGATGAGCCCGTACGCTGACGCCCTGCTGCGGTTCGCGCACGTCGCCGTCCGGGCCCGCCCGTCCTCGACCGAGGTGTTCACGATCGGCACCCGGCTGACCCGGGTGACCCGGGAGATGCGGCTGCGCGACCCCGACAAGGCGCTGGCCGCCAGCGGCTCGGCGATCCCCGACTGGTCGGGCGGTACGCGGCTGGGCGAGGTGCTCAAGGCGTTCCTCGACCGGTGGGGGCAGCGCGGGATGGCCCGGGGCGCGGTGGTCGTCGTCTGCAGCGACGGCTGGGAGCGCGGCGGGAGCGAGCTGCTCGGCGAGCAGATGGCCCGGCTGCGGCGGCTGGCCCACGCCGTGGTGTGGGTCAACCCGCACAAGGGCCGCGAGGGCTACGAGCCGCTGACCGGCGGCATGCAGGCGGCGCTGCCGTCGATCGACCACTTCGTGTCCGGCCACAGCCTGGCCGCGTTCGAGGAGCTGTCGGGAGTGATCGGCCGTGCGTGAGACGTTGTGGAGTCCCACGACGCGGAGAATGCGGTCCTGGGACTCCGAGGGGAGTGGCGATGCGTGACGTGCTCGACGACCTGGTCGGTTGGTGGCAGGCGGGGCAGACCGTCGGCATGGGGACCGTCGTGGCCACCTGGCGCTCCGCGCCGCGGCCGGCCGGCGCCTCCATGCTGGTCGGCCCCGACGGGACGGCGGTGGGCAGCGTCTCCGGGGGCTGCGTCGAGGGCGCGGTCTACGAGGAGGCCAAGGACGCCGTCGAGACCGGGGAGCCGGTCCTGCAGCGGTACGGGGTGAGCGACGACGACGCCTTCGCCGTCGGCCTCACCTGCGGCGGCATCCTCGACGTGTTCGTCGAGGCGGTGTCGCGGGAGTCGTTCCCCGAGCTGGGCGAGGTCAAGGAGTCGGTGGACCGGCACGAGCCGGTCGCCGTCGTGACCTGCGTGAAGGGGCCGGAGGACCGGCTGGGCCGGCGGATGGTGCTCTGGCCCGACCGCGCGTCGGGCACGTTCGGGCTGCAGCGGCTCGACGACGCCGTCGCCGCCGACGCCCGGGGCATGCTCGCCGCCGGGCGCACCGGGATGCTGCACTTCGGCCACGACGGCGAGCGCCGCGGCGACGAGCTCGAGCTGTTCGTGAACTCCTTCGCCCCGCCGGCGCGGATGGTCGTGTTCGGCGCCATCGACTTCGCCGCCGCCGTCGCCCGGGTCGGCTCCTTCCTGGGCTACCGGGTGACCGTCTGCGACGCGCGGCCGGTGTTCGCGACGCCGAAGCGCTTCCCCGACGCCGACGAGGTGGTCGTGGAGTGGCCGCACCGCTATCTGCAGGCCGAGGTCGACGCCGGCCGGATCGACGAGCGCACCGTGCTCTGCGTGCTCACCCACGACCCGAAGTTCGACGTCCCCCTGCTGGAGGTCGCGCTGCGGCTGCCGGTCGCCTACGTCGGTGCGATGGGCTCGCGGCGGACGCACGACGAGCGGCTGGCGCGGCTGGAGGAGGCGGGCCTGTCCAAGGAGGAGCTGTCCCGGCTGTCCTCGCCGATCGGGCTCGACCTGGGGGCGCGCACGCCGGAGGAGACCGCGGTGTCGATCGCGGCGGAGATCATCGCCGGCCGCTGGGGCGGTTCCGGCGAGCGCCTGTCCGGCACGGAGGGCCCCATCCACCCCACCGCCGAGCGGTAGGACCGGGTGGCCGGTATAGCGGACGAGGTATACCGTTTCCGCTATGCCGCCGGTGCGCCGCAGCCGCTTCCCCGGTCTGGAGGACCGGGGTGAGCGCCGGCGCGAGCTGATCGAGGAGCTGGTCCGCGCCCGCCGGGAGAGCGCGCTCAGCCAGACCGAGATCGCCGCGCGCATGGGCACCTCGCAGTCCGCCGTCGCCCGGCTGGAGAGCGGCGAGCTGGACGCCCGGCTGTCGACCCTCGAGCGCTATGCGGCCGCGCTGGGCCGCACCGTCGAGTGGCAGGTCCGACCGTCCGAGGAGTCGCCGTGAGCCGACCCGCAGGCACCTGGCCGCCGGTCCCGCCGGGGCCACCGCAGCCGCCCTTCCCGCCCGGACCACCGGAGTACCCGCGCACGCCCTGGCAGCCGGCGCCCCGCCCCGCCGCGCCGGGGCCGTCGACGTCGATGTCGGTCGTCGTCGGCGCGGGGGACTGGCTGGCCGAGCGGCTGCTCGAGCAGCGCGTGGTGGCCCTCTCCGGCGACCTGGACGACGAGGCGGTCAACCGGGCCGTCGCCGAGCTGGCGCTGCTCGACTCCTCCGGCGACGGGCCGGTGCAGCTGCGGCTCTCCGGGGTCGGGGCCGACGTCGAGGCCGCGCTCACCCTGGTCGACGCCCTCGACCTCATGGGCGCACCCGTGCACGCCACCTCCCTCGGCGCGCTGCGCGGGGTGGGCGTCGTCGTCCTCGCCGTCTGCGACCGGCGGGCCGCAGGGGCGCACGCGGTGTTCCAGCTGACCGAGCCGCGCGCCCCCCGCCGCGGCCCGGCCGGGGACGTCGAGGCGCTGGCCGCCGAGCACGCCCGGCAGCTGCGCCGGCTGCAGGAGCGGCTCGCCGCGGCCACCGGCCGGGACGCCGGGCGGATCGCCGAGGACATGCGCGCCGGGCGGCTGCTGTCGGCGGAGGAGGCCCGGGAGTACGGGCTGGTCGACCCCTGACCGGGGACCTCGCGCACCGGTACGACGTCGAGGTCGTCGGCCTGCTCGCCTCGCCGGAGCACCGCTACGACGGGCGGCCGGGGACGACGGTCCCGGCCCAGGACGGCGACCGGCGCACCGAGCTCGAGGTGCGCGCCGGTCTCGGCATCGTCGGCGACCGCTACTTCGGGCAGGCCGCGCACCGCGACGCCGCGGTCACCGTGCTGGCCGCGGAGGCGGTGGACGCGCTCGCCGCCGACCTCGGGGTCCCCGTCCCCGACGCGCTGCTCGCCCGCCGCAACGTCGTCCTGCGCGGGGCCGAGGTCGAGGCCCTTCGCGGGCGGGAGTTCTCGCTCGACTGCGGGGCCGGGGAGGTGCGGCTGCGCGGCGGTCGTCCGGCGAACCCGTGCGCCTGGCTCGACGTCGTCCTGACCCCCGGGGCGCACCGCGGGCTGCGCGGGCGGGCCGGCGTCCGGTGCGCCGCGCTGTCCGACGGCGTGCTGCGGCTCGGGCCCGCCGTCCTGCGCTCCGCCGTCCCCCTCGACGCCGTCCGGGCCGGCGAGGTCCACCGCCTGCTGCCCCACCGCCCCCGCTGACGCTGCACGCGACGTTGCACGGGCTGGTGGTCGGGAGCGCGGGGGAGTAGGGACGAGCCATGTCCGCCACCGAGGTCTACCGCGCCGCCCGGGACTCCCTGCTCGCCCTGCGCGGCGACCACGCCAAGGCGGCCGCCGAGTTCCGCTGGCCGTCCTTCGACGGGCCGTTCAACTGGGCGGTCGACTGGTTCGACGCCTACGCGCGCGGCAGCGAGCGCACCGCGCTGCACATCGTCGAGGAGGACGGCCGCGCCGCCCGCTACTCCTTCGACGCGGTGGTGTGCCGCTCCGACCAGGTGGCCAACTGGCTGCGGGCGCAGGGGGTCGGCAAGGGCGACCGCGTGGTGCTCATGCTCGGCAACCAGGTCGAGCTCTGGGAGTCGATGCTCGCGGTGATGAAGCTGGGTGCGGTGATCATGCCGACCACCACCGCGCTGGGCCCGGCCGACCTGACCGACCGGATCGAGCGGGGCGGGGCCCGGCACGTCGTCGTCAACGCCGCCGACGCCGGGAAGTTCGACGGGGTGGCCGGCGACTACACGCGGATCGCCGTGGGGGAGGCGCCGGCCGGGTGGCTCGCCTACGCCGACAGCGCGCAGGCCGGCGAGGAACCGCCCGGCCACCCCGGCACCCTGCCGGGCGACCCGCTGCTCCTGTACTTCACCAGCGGGACGACGAGCCGCCCGAAGCTGGTGGAGCACACCCAGGTCAGCTACCCGGTGGGCCACCTGTCCACGGTGTTCTGGCTGGGGCTGCAGCCCGGCGACGTGCACCTGAACATCAGCTCGCCCGGCTGGGCCAAGCACGCCTGGAGCTGCTTCTTCGCCCCGTGGATCGCCGAGGCGACGATCTACCTCTACAACTACGCGCGCTTCGACCCCGCGGCGCTGCTCGGCCGGATCCGCGAGGACGGCGTCACCACCTTCTGCGCGCCGCCGACCGTCTGGCGGATGCTCATCAAGGCCGACCTCTCCGGCGGGCCGGGCGCGATCCGGGAGGCCGTCGCCGCCGGGGAGCCGCTCAACCCCGAGGTCATCGAGCAGGTCAAGGCCCAGTGGGGGCTGACCCTGCGCGACGGCTACGGGCAGACCGAGACGACGGCGTCGGTCGGCAACACCCCGGGATCGGTCGTGAAGCCGGGCTCCATGGGGCGGCCGCTGCCCGGCGTCCCCGTCGTCCTGGTCGACCCGATCACCGGGGAGCAGGCCGACGAGGGCGAGATCTGCCTCGACCTGTCCGACCGGCCGCTGTCGCTGATGACCGGCTACCAGGGCGACCCCGAGCGCAACGACGAGGCGATGGCCGGCGGCTACTACCACACCGGGGACGTCGCGAGCCGCGACGCCGAGGGCTACATCACCTACGTCGGGCGCACCGACGACGTCTTCAAGGCCAGCGACTACAAGATCAGCCCGTTCGAGCTGGAGAGCGTGCTCATCGAGCACCCGGCGGTCACCGAGGCCGCGGTGGTGCCGGTGCCAGACCCGGTGCGCGGGGCGATCCCCAAGGCCTACGTCGCGCTGGCGCCGGGGCACGAGCCCACCCGGGAGACCGCCTTCTCGATCCTCGAGCACGCCCGCGAGAACCTGGCGCCGTTCCTGCGGGTGCGCCGGGTCGAGTTCTACGAGCTGCCCAAGACGATCAGCGGCAAGATCCGCCGGGTCGAGCTGCGCGAGCGCGAGGAGCGGCTGGCCCCGGAGGGCAGCGGCACCGAGTTCGCCGACACCGACTTCCCCGAGCTGCGCGGCTGAACCGCAGGGGAGAGGGTGCTCACCGTGGAGTACCGCACCCTCGGCCGCAGCGGCTGCGCCGTCTCGACCCTGACCCTCGGCACGATGACCTTCGGGCGGGAGACCGACGAGGAGGGCTCGTACGCCCAGCTCGACCGGTTCTTCGAGGTGGGCGGCACGCTCGTCGACACCGCCGACGTGTACTCCGGTGGGGTCAGCGAGGAGATCATCGGCCGCTGGCTGGCGAAGCAGGGCTCCGGCGTCCGGGAGCGCCTGGTCCTGGCGACCAAGGGGCGCTTCCCGATGGGGGAGGGACCGAACGGCGTCGGGCTGTCCCGCCGGCACCTCGCGGACGCGCTCGACGGCTCGCTGCGCCGCCTCGGCGTCGAGCGGGTCGACCTCTACCAGGTGCACGCCCACGACCCGTGGACGCCGCTCGAGGAGACCATGCGGTTCCTCGACGACGCCGTCCGGGCGGGCAAGATCCACTACGTCGGGCTGTCCAACTTCCTGGGCTGGCAGCTGCAGCGGGCCGTCGACGTCGCCGAGCACCGCGGCCTGACCGTCCCGGTGACCCTCCAACCGCAGTACAACCTGCTCGTCCGGGAGATCGAGTGGGAGATCGTGCCCGCGGCGGCGGCCAACGGGCTGGGGCTGCTGCCCTGGTCCCCGCTGGGTGGCGGCTGGCTGACAGGCAAGTACCGGCAGGACGAGCGCCCCACCGGTGCCACCCGGCTCGGCGAGAACCCGGAGCGCGGCGTGGAGGCCTACGGCCGGCGCAGCACCCTGCAGCGCACCTGGGACGTGGTCGACGCGGTCCGCGCGGTCGCCGGGGACCGCGGGTGCTCCATGGCGCAGGTCGCGCTCGCCTGGCTGGTCGACCGGCCGGCCGTCACCTCGGTCATCCTCGGCGCCCGCACGCTCGAGCAGCTCGAGGACAACCTCGGCGCCGCCGGCCTGCACCTCTCCCCCGAGGAGACCGCGCGGCTGGACGAGGCGAGCGACCCGGCCCCGGCCGACTACCCGTACGGCGGTCCCGGGATCGAGCAGCGGGACCGCAGGATCGAGGGCGGTCGCTAGACCGGGGCCGGGGTCAGCCGAGCAGGTCGCGGACGGCGGCCGGCGCCTGCGACGGCCGGTGCAGCGGGGCGACCCGCCCGCCCCCGGCCCCGGCCAGCGCGGTGCAGGAGGCCATCGCGTCCTCCTCCGCCGACAGCGCCAGCACCGACAGCCGCGCCGGCACGCGGGCGAGCGACGAGGCGGCGCCGAGCGGATCGGGGCTCTCGGTGGCCAGCCCGTCGGAGAGCAGCAGCACCTGCCGGTCGGCGGCACGCGAGCGGGCCACCTGCGCCGCCGCGGTCCGCAGGCCCAGCTCGAGGTCGGTCGTCCCGTGCCCGCGCAGGTCGCAGAGCCGGTCGACGACCAGGTCGATCCGCGGGTCGGCCGACAGCGGCCGCAGCACGACCGCCTTCGACCAGAACGCCACGACGCCCAGCTCGTCCCCGGGCCGCATCCGCGAGACCAGCGCCGAGGCGGTCAGGACGGCGGTGGCGAGCTCGTCGCCGGCCACCGAGCCGGAGGCGTCGACCAGCAGGAGCACCGCCCGCCCGGTGGAGCGCCAGCCGCGGGTGTGCACGTGCGCCGCCCGCCAGTGCGGGTCCCCGCCGCGGGCGGCCAGGCTGGCGTCCAGGTCGACGTCCGCCCCCGTGGGGTCGCGGCGGGTGACCACCCGGCTGGTGCCCGGCCGGTCGGCGACGCCGGTCCGCGGGCTGCCCACCGGCAGCCGGGCGGCCAGCGCCCGGGCGGCGGCCCGCAGCGCGGGGTCGAACGCGCGGGAGGCCTCGGCCAGCACGCGCGCCGCGGCGTCGGGGTCTCGCGCGGCCAGCTCGGCGACGGCGGCGGCGTCGAGCTCGCCCGCCGACGGCGAGATCGCGTCGAAGTCGGGGTTGCTGCGGGAGAGCTGGTCACGGCTGGCCCGACGGGCGGCGGAGTCCCGGAGCAGCTGCTCCACCTCGGCGGGGTCCTCGACCACCCGCGGCGCGGAGCGGCCGCCGGGCGGAGGGCCGGGCGCGGTCCCCGGCGGCGGACCGGAGGGCTGCGGCTCCTCCGGCGTCAGGCTTTTCCCGGCTCCTCACCGGCCCGGCGCCAGATGTCGGCGACGACGGCCTCGACCGGGCGGGCGACGCCGTCGCCGAGGGTGACCTTGCCGGTGAGCGCGGCCAGGGCGGCGTCCAGGCCGGTGTCCTCGTCCACCTCCTCGCTGCCGCGCACCACCGCCAGCTCCCGGGCGATGAGCACGGTGTCGATCGCCCCGCGCACCGAGGCGCCGATGCGCAGCTCGGGGTGGTCGCGGGTGATCCGCACCGCCCGGACCGCGCGCGCCACCAGCCCGGCGGGGGCGCCCGTGACCGCCGCGACGACGGCCAGCTCGGCGTCCTCGTCCTGGTAACCCATGGCGACCCGGCAGGACCGGTCGTACAGCGCGGGGGTGACCCGGGCGGTGCCGACCGCGTCGAACGGGTTCATCGCCGCGACCAGCCGGAACGTGGGCCGGGCGGCGACCCGGCCGTAGCGCGGCACGTGCATCTCGCGCTCGGAGAGCACGCCGAGGAGGACGTTCATCGTCTCCTCGGGCACCCGGTTGAACTCCTCGACGTAGAGCAGCGCTCCCTCGGTCATCGCCCGGGTCAGCGGGCCGGGGACGAAGTTCTCGGGGCGGTAGTCCTCGGCGAGCACCCGGGAGGCGTCGTGGTGGCCGACCAGCCGGGTCGGGGTCAGCTCGGCGTTGCCCTCGACCAGGACGAGGGGGACGCCGGTGCCGTCGGCCAGCGCGCGCAGCAGCGTGGTCTTGCCGGTGCCCGGCGGCCCCTCGAGGACGACGTTGCGGCCGGCCGAGAGCGCGGCGGCGACCACCTCGGCCTCCCGCAGCCGCGCGACCACCCGCTCCCGGGCCACGCGGACCATGCCGGCGACGTCCAGCCGCGACGCGGTCGTGGTGGGCACGCCGCCATCCTCCCTCACGTCAGCGCCTCCTCCCCCACGCTGCAGCGCGAGGGAGGAGGCGCTGGGATCAGCTCCGCTGATCGTGGCTCAGTCGTAGACGATGACGCCGCGGATGTTCTTGCCGGCGTGCATGTCCTCGTAGCCCTGGTTGACCTCGTCGAGGGTGTAGGTCTTGGTGACCAGCTCGTCGAGCTTGAGCTTGCCCTCCTGGTAGAGCCGCAGCATCCGCAGGATGTCGGTGTGCGGGTTCGAGTCGCCGAACAGCGCGCCCTTGATCTCCTTGGCGAACAGCGTGAGCTCGCCGATCGAGATGGGCAGGCCGACCTCGGCGATGTTGCCGAGGCCGGTGACGACGACGGTGCCGGCCTTGCGGGTGGCGGCGAAGGCCTGGGCGACGTGCTCGCCGGTCGTGACGCCGATGGTGACGATGGACTTGTCCGCGCCCTGGCCGTTGGTGACGCTCTTGGCGAACTCGTCGGCCTCCTGGATGGTCTCGAACGCCTCGGTGGCGCCGAGCTCCATCGCCTTCTCCCGCTTGAACGGCACCGGGTCGACGGCGATGACGTGGCTGGCGCCGGCGTGCGCCGCGCCCTGGACGGCGTTGATGCCGATGCCGCCGATGCCCATGATGATCGCCGTCTCGCCGGGCTGGACCTTGGCGGCCTGCACCGAGGAGCCCCAGCCGGTGCCCACGCCGCAGCCGGTGAGGCAGGCGACCTGCAGCGGGATGTCCTGCGGGATCACCACCGCCGACTCGGCGTTCACCGTCGTCACGCCGGCGAAGGTGCCCAGCCCGCACATCTGGGCCACCGGCGTCCCGTCGGAGGTCTCGAAGCGGAAGCTCTCCAGGTCGTCGAAGCGGGCGCCCACCAGCAGGCCGGCGCCGAGGTCGCACAGGTAGGACATGCCGTTGGCGCACCAGCGGCACTTGCCGCAGGCGGGCAGGAACGAGAAGACGACGTGGTCGCCCTCCTTGTACCCCTTGGTGTTCGGCCCGACCGCGGTGACGACGCCGGCGCCCTCGTGGCCGCCGCACATCGGGTAGTGCGCGACCGGGATGTCGCCGGTGGCCAGGTGGTCGTCGGAGTGGCACATGCCCGAGGCGGCCAGCTTGACCTGGATCTCGCCGGGGCGGGGGTCGTCGGAGAGCAGGTCGACGACCTCGAACGTGCCGGGCGCTTCACGGATGATCGCGCCGCGGGTCTCTACGGGCACAGGGAACCTCCTCGTCGCCCTCGTCGTCGAGGGCCCTGACCGGCATGCGCGAGCGCGCATGGCTGACCCGCACCGTATGACCCCCGTCACAGGCGGTGGAAGCCGGGTGCAACGTCGGCGCTACCTTGGCCGGCGGCGGCGGTCAGACTGGGCCGGTGGCGGTCGTCCCGGTGGTCGTGGTGGGCGCCGGGCCGGTGGGGCTGACGGCGGCCCTGCTCCTCGCCCGGCGCGGCGTCGACGTCGTCGTCCTCGACCGGCAGGCCGCCCCCTACCCGCTGCCGCGGGCGGTCCACCTGGGCGACGAGGCGCTGCGCGTGCTGCAGGACGCCGGTGTCGCCGGCGCGTTCCTGCCGCGCACCGAGCCGCTGGCCGGGATGCGGCTGCTCGACGCCCGCCTGCGCGTGCTGGCCGAGTTCGCCCGGGACCCCGGTCCGGGGCCGCTGGGCTGGCCGGCCGGCGTGCTCTTCCACCAGCCCGACCTGGAGGCGGCGCTCCTCGACGCCGTCGCCGCCTCGCCGCGGATCGACCTGCGCTGGGGCGCCGACGTCAGCGGCCTGCGGCACGAGGACGACGCGGTGGTGCTCGACGTCGACGGCCGGGACGCCGGGCCGGACGGGTCCGTCACGGCGCGGTTCGTGCTCGGCTGCGACGGCGCGAACAGCACCGTCCGCACGCTCGCCGGCGCCCGCATGCGCGACCTCGGGCCGGCCGACCGCTGGTTCGTCGTCGACGTCCGGGCGCGGCCGGCGACGCCGTTCTGGCCGGGTGTGCACCAGGTCTGCGACCCGCGGCGGGCCGCGACCCTGATGCCGCTGACCGGCGGCCGGCACCGCTGGGAGTTCCGCCTGGCGCCCGGGGAGAGCGCCGCCGACCTGGCCGGGCGGATCGACGAGCTGCTCGCCCCCTACGGCGCCGGGCCGGTCGCGGTGGAGCGGACGGCGGAGTACACCTTCCGCGCGCAGGTGGCCGACCGCTGGCGCAGCGGCCGGGTGCTGCTCGCCGGCGACGCCGCGCACCTGACCCCACCCTTCGTCGGCCAGGGTCTGGGGCTCGGGCTGCGCGACGTGCACTCCCTGGCCTGGAAGCTGGCCGCGGTGCTGGGCGGCGCGGCGACGGACGCGCTGCTCGACACCCACCAGGCCGAGCGCGAGCCGCACACCCGGGCACTGATCCGGATCGCCCAGCTCGTCGGGCTGCTGATGACCGGCGGCGGCCGGGGCGCCGCGGCCATCCGCCGGGCCGTGCTGGCGGTGGTCCGCCGGCTGCCGCTGGTGGGGGCGTTCGCGCGCAGCAGCCGCACCCCGCCGTTGCGCCGCGGGCCGCTGGTCCGCCGTCCCCGGGTCGCGGTCGGCTCGCCGGTGGGCGGGCTGCTGCCGCAGCCCCTGGTGACGGTGGACGGTGCGCCCCGCCGCCTGGACGACGTCCTCGGCGACGGCTGGGCGGTGGTGACGGCGGACGGCGGACCCGTGCTGGAGCCGCCCACCGGGGAGCCGGCCCGGGTGGTGCGGGTGCCGGAGCTGGCGGCGTGGCTGCGCGGGCGCTCGGTGCTGGTCCGCCCCGACCGCGTGGTGGCCGCGGCGAGCCGGCCGGCCCGGAGGAAGGTTGCGCGCCATCCGCTTGGGAGGCGTGAGGAGGGGTAGGTGGGGGCGATCCTCATCCCCGACCCCCCGACGAGGCTCCCCATGGCGCGCAACACCCTCTCCCGCTCCCTGCACGACCTCGGCCTCGCCGCCTGGTTCGGCGGCACGCTCGCCAACGCCGTGGCGCTCAACGAGGCCGCCGCCCAGGCCGGCAGCGCCTCGGCCACCGGCGCCGTCGCCAACGCCGGCTGGGACCGGTGGACGCCGGTCAACGCCGCCGCCATCGGGGCCCACCTCGTCGGCAGCGTCGGGCAGCTGCTGGGCAACCGGACGCGGGTGGCCCGCCAGCAGGGGGCCGCCGGCATGTCGCTGGCGAAGACGGTGCTCACCGTCGCGGCGCTGGGGGTGACCGCCTACAGCCGGTCGCTGGGGCAGGTCGTGTCGCAGGGCGGCGCCACCCCGTCGAAGAAGGGCACGAAGCCCTCCAAGCGGGCGCGCGGGGAGATCGCCGCCGCCCAGGAGCAGCTCGACAAGCTGCAGTGGGTCGTCCCCGCGCTCACCGGCGCGCTGGTCGTCGTCAGCTCCTACGCGGGCGAGCAGCAGCGCCCGTCCGAGGTGGCCCGCGGGCTGGCCGAGAAGGCCTGACCCGCGCTACCCGCGGAGCGTCGGGAAGGCGCCGGCCAGCTCGCCGAACGCGGCGCGGAGGTCGTCGGCCAGGCTCGTCCGGCCGTCGGCCAGCCACACCTCGAAGGCGGTGGTGGCGGCCGCGCGCGTCGTCGTCGCCACCAGCCGGGGGAGCAGGTCCTCGGCCTCGCCCCCGGTGCGGCGGGCGACGTGCTCGGCCACGACCCGGTCCACCTCGGCGTAGCGCAGCTGCGAGTGCGCCTGCAGCGCGGGCTCGGTGAGGATGAGCCGCATCCGCTCGCGCAGCAGCGGCAGGTCGGCGTCGGCGTAGTCGTTCACCTCGACGTAGGCCGCGCAGATGCCGGCCAGCACCGGTGCCGCGGCGTCGGTCGCGGCCAGCAACCGGTCGAGCCGGGCGACGTGGCCGGAGAAGTCGCCCCAGACGGCGTCGGCCTTGGTGGCGAAGTAGCGGAAGAACGTCCGCCGGCCGATGCCGGCCTCGGCCGCGACGTCGTCGATCGTGACCTGCTCGAACCCCTTGAGCGTGAAGAGGTCGAGCGCCGCCTGCTCGATGCGGGCACGCGTCTCCTCCCGCGGGTCCCCCCAGGGCTCGGTCACGGCAGCCATCTTGCGCCACCACGGCCCGCAGCCGTACCTCCGCTTGCCCGTGGCACCCGGTGTCACTAGCGTCCGCACCGACCCCCGTCCCACCGCTCCTGGAGGCCCGCATGCCCGAGCCGACGACCGCTCCCGACGTCGAGACCGAGGTGGAGGCCCCCGCGGCCGAGGAGACCCTGGTCGAGGAGTCGCTGGTCGAGGAGGTCTCCATCGACGGCATGTGCGGCGTCTACTGAGCACTCCCGTGCAGGAGTTCGACCCGGGTCTGCCCTGGCAACGGGCCCGGTCGGTGGCCCTGCGGCCCGAGCCCTTCGGCGCGCTGGTCTACCACTTCGGCAACCGCAAGCTGTCGTTCCTGAAGTCGAAGCAGCTGGTGGCGGTGGTGGAGTCGCTGGCCGACCACCCCAGCGCGACCGCGACCCTGGCGGCCTGCGGCGTCGCCGAGCCGCAGCGGCCGGCCTACGAGCGGGCGCTGGCCGACCTCGCCCGCTCCCAGATGATCGAGGTGCGCGCATGACCGCCGTCCTGCCCTCCCGCGAACGGCCGACCGGTGGCCGGCTGATCGACCAGTTCGAGTACGGGCTCGACGCGCCCATCTGCCTGACCTGGGAGCTCACCTACGCCTGCAACCTGGCGTGCGTGCACTGCCTGTCCTCCTCCGGGCGGCGGGACCCGCGCGAGCTGTCCACCGCCGAGGCCGAGGCGGTGGTCGACGAGCTGCAACGGATGCAGGTCTTCTACGTCAACGTCGGCGGCGGCGAGCCCACGGTCCGCCCCGACTTCTGGCACCTGCTCGACTACGCGATCGACCACCAGGTCGGCGTCAAGTTCTCGACGAACGGCGTCAAGCTCGACCGCGAGCGCGCCGCGCAGCTGGCGGCCACCGACTACGTCGACGTGCAGATCTCCCTCGACGGCGCCACCGCCGAGGTCAACGACCGGGTCCGCGGCACCGGCTCGTTCGCCACCGCCACGAAGGCGCTGGAGAACCTGGCCGAGGCCGGGATGAAGGACTTCAAGGTCTCCGTCGTCGTCACCCGCGAGAACGTCGGCCAGCTCGACGCGTTCAAGGCCCTCACCGACCGGTACGGGGCCCAGCTGCGGATCACCCGGCTGCGCCCGTCGGGCCGCGGCGCCGACGTCTGGGACCAGCTGCACCCCACCCAGGAGCAGCAGCGCGAGCTGTACGCGTGGCTGCTGGCCAACGGCGACCGCGTGCTCACCGGGGACTCGTTCTTCCACCTGTCGGCCTACGGGCAGGCGCTGCCCGGGCTGAACCTGTGCGGCGCCGGGCGGGTGGTCTGCCTGATCGACCCGGTCGGCGACGTCTACGCCTGCCCGTTCGCCATCCACGAGCAGTTCCTCGCCGGCAACGTCCGCGACCCCGGCGGCTTCCAGCGGGTGTGGCAGCACAGCGACCTGTTCGCCGAGCTGCGCAGCCCGCAGACGGGCGGCGCCTGCGCCAAGTGCGGGCACTTCGACGCCTGCCGGGGCGGCTGCATGGCGGCCAAGTTCTTCACCGGCCTGCCGCTCGACGGCCCCGACCCCGAGTGCGTGCAGGGCTACGGCGAGACCGCGCTCGCCGCCCGCGACGCCGCCACCGGAACGCCGCGGAGCCACCTCGACCACTCGCACACCGGTCCGGTGCGCGGCCAGCCGACCCTGCTGGGCATGCCGGCCGTCCCGGTCAAGATCTGCGACGAGTCGCCGCTGGCCGGGATGGCCTGACCGGGGTCTGCCCGGACCGGTGCAGCGGGTGACCGGCGCGCCGCGCCGGTGCCTGCCGGCGCGGCTCCCCGGTCGCGGCGTCGGTGCATGCGACCGAAACTCTTCCGTATCTGGTTCGGACACGGGGGGAGGGGAGTGCCTGCGATGACGACGCCGGTGGAGTGCGTGATCCTCGACATCCCGGACGGCCTGCGCCTCGACCTCCTGGGGCTGGTGGTCGAGATCGGGCGGATCCGGATCGTGGCCGACCGGTCGGGGCTGCTCGGCAACCTGCTCGCCTCGCTGACCTGCGGCGGTGCGAGCGGCGCGGCCAGCCTCGAGGCGTTCGCGCAGGCGATGCGGGCGCAGGACGGCTCGCCGCGCCAGGCGCAGTCCGAGTCGGCGGCCTAGCTGCCGCGCAGCTCCACCCGCTCGTTCTCGCCGCCGTCGTAGGCCTGCCCGGTCAGCTTCGCCTTCGCGAAGCTGATCGCGCTCGCCACCCGGCCGCCGGGGGAGTCCCAGTACTCGGCCGAGGCGGCCTCGACCCGCAGCAGGACGACGTCGGGGTCCTCCGGGCCGTCGGGGAACCACGCCTCGACGACCGAGTTCCAGAGCGTGCGCTTCTTCTCCAGGTCGTCGACCACCACGGCGTGCCCGGTGAGCGACACCCAGCTGGAGCTGCCGGACGTCGAGACGTTGACCTGCGGGTTGCCGGTGACGTGGGCGACCTTGCGGGAGCTGCGCTGGGCGAAGAACCAGAGGTCGCCGTCGAACTCGACCTCCTGCATCGCCATCGGGCGGCTGATCAGCGTGCCGTCGGGCGCGATCGTGGTGAACAGGCCGAACCGCTCGTCCTTGAGCAGCTCGGCCACCTTCGTCGTCTCTTCGGAAACCATGCCCCCCTCCTGCCCGGCGGCCGGCGCCCCGACACCCAGGACCCCGACGCTCGGGGACGTTCCCGCGGGAACGTCCTTCGGCCAGTCTGGAGCGCAGCGGTGGGTGGTCAGGAGGGAGGCGGGTCGATGCTCCCCTTCGACGAGGACGGCGCTCGCCGGATCCAGCGCACGTACTCGACCCCGGACGTCGTCCGGCAGCGCGCCGAGGTGCTCGCCCTGCTCGCCGCCCGGCCGGGGGAGCGCGTGCTGGACGTGGGGTCGGGACCGGGCTTCCTCGTGGCGTCGCTGGCCGACGCCGTCGGCGCGGGCGGCGCCGTCCACGGGCTCGACCCGAGCGCGCCGATGAACGCCCTGGCCCGGGAGCTGGTCGCGACGCGGCCGTGGGTCCGGATCGACGACGGCGACGCCCTGGACCTGCCGTACCCGGACGGCGCCTTCGACGCCGCGGTGTCCACCCAGGTCTACGAGTACGTCGCGGACGTCCCGCGGGCCCTGGCGGAGCTGCGCCGCGTGCTGCGGCCCGGTGGCCGCGTGCTGGTCCTCGACACCGACTGGGACTCCGTGGTCTGGCACGCCGCCGATCGCGACCGGCACCGCCGCGTCATGGCCGCCTGGGAGGAGCACCTCGTGCACGCCCATCTGCCGTGCACCCTGCCGGGACACCTCCGGCGCGCCGGTTTCCGGGTGACCGGGCGGCACCTGATCCCGCTGTTCAACACCAGGTACGCGGAGGACACCTACAGCGCGCACACCATGGGGACGATCGGGCGCTTCGTCGTCGGCCGGCACGGGCTGACCCAGGCGGACGTCGAGGCCTGGTGGGCCGACCTGCGGGCGCGCGGCGCGGAGGACGACTACCTCTTCAGCGTGAACCGCTACTGCTTCCTCGCCACGGCCGGGTAGTCGCCGGGCGGCCGCGGTCAGGCGGCCAGGTGGAACGTGCTCGCGAAGCGGCCGAGGAGGTCGCCCGGCCCGCGCAGCACCTCGACCACGCCGGTCGCGATGGCGCGGTCCGGCGCGAGCGCGCCGGAGATGAGCCGGTGGATGCCCGGTCCCGCGGCGAAGGCGAGGTCGGCCGGCCCGGCGCCGCGCGCCACGTCCAGCGTGGGGCCGTCCACCCGGACGAGCAGCTCGGCGGCCCCCACGTGCGCCGCGTACGCGGTCGCCGGCAGCTCCGCCGCCACCTGCGGCCGGAAGGCGGTGCGGAGGGACATGGTCATCGAGTCGGGGGTGATGATCTGCTCCTCCCGCGGGTCGCCGAGCGCCTTGAAGCCCCAGGCGCCGAGCGCCAGCACCGCGGGCTCGATCTCGCGGCCGTAGGGCGTCAGCTCGTAGACGACGACCCGCGAGCGCGGCGCCCGGCGGATGACGCCGGCCGCCTGCAGCTCCTTGAGCCGCGCCGCCAGGATGTTGCTCGGCACGCGGGGGAGGCCCGCGGCGAGCTCGCCGTAGCGGCGCGGCCCGACGAGCAGGTCGCGGACGATCAGCAGGGCCCAGCGCTCGCCGACGAGCTCCAGGGCCCGCGTGACGCCGTCGTACTGCCCGTAGTCGCGCGCGGCCACCGACCTCAGGCCTGCTGCGGCACGACGGCCTCCGGGCCCTGCTCGGCGGCGACGGGGTCCATCCAGCCGAACTCGAGGACGTTGCCGTCGGGGTCGGTGAGCTGGCGCTGGTACATGAAGCCGTAGTCCGCGGCGGGACGCGGCTCCGAGCCACCCGCGGCGAGGCCGTCGGCGACGGCCCGGTCGACGTCGTCCCGGCTGTCGAGGAAGAGCGCGACCGACACCGAGGGGCTCACCGCCGGGTCGCCGATGGGCAGGTCGGTGAACGTCTGGAAGTACTCGCGCACCAGGATCATGAAGTAGTTGTGGCCGTCCTCGACGACGACGCAGGCCGCGTTGTGGTCGGTGAACTGCGGGTTGATGGTGAATCCGAGCGCCGTGTAGAACGCCTTCGCGCGCTCCAGGTCGGCCACCGGCAGGTTGACGAACATCGCGGGCATCGCGCGCTCCCTCTCGTGGGTCCGGCTCGTGGACGGTCACACTTGCGAAAAGCAAGTGCGACGTCAAGGCAGGACCCCGGCCGGCAGCCCGCGAGGCCTCCCTAGGCTGGCCGGGTGCGCACCCTGGACGGCCTGGTCTGGCCCGACGTCCCGGAGTCGCCGCTGCTCGTCGTCCCGCTGGGCTCGGTGGAGCAGCACGGCCACCACCTGCCGCTGACCACCGACACCGCGGTGGCCGGGGCGGTGGCCGAGGCCGCCGCCGACCGGCTGGACGGCGCGGTGCTCGCGCCGGCCCTCGCCTACGGGGCCAGCGGTGAGCACGAGGGCTTCCCCGGCACCGTCTCCCTCGGCACCGAGGCGCTGACCGGGCTGCTCGTCGAGTACGGGCGCTCGGCCTGCCGCTGGGCCGGGCGGGTGCTGATCGTCAACGGCCACGGCGGCAACCTCGAGGCGCTGGGCGCGGCCGGCCGGGTGCTGCGGTACGAGGGCCGCGAGGTCGCCTGGTTCCCGTGCGCCGTCCCGGACGGCGACGCGCACGCGGGCCGCACCGAGACGTCGCTGATGTTGCACGTGGAACCCGAGGGGGTGCTGGGAGACCGGGCGGTGGCCGGCGCGACGCTGCCGATCGAGCGGCTGCTGCCCCGCCTGCGCGTCGAGGGCGTGCGCCCGGTCAGCCCCACCGGCGTGCTGGGCGACCCCGCCGGCGCCTCCGCGGGAGAGGGCGCGGAGCTGCTCGCCGGCCTGGCCGACCGGCTGGTCGCCGCCGTCGCCGCCTGGGACGTCGACGCCAGCGGCCGGCTGCGCCCGGGGGACTAGGGTTCCGCGTCGGGATCGGGGCGTTTCCCAGGAGAGGACGGCGGACATGGCGGTCGAGGCAACCACCCCGCGCGTGACCGTCGAGACCAACGGCATCAACGTCATCGCCGAGGAGGAGCGCAAGGGCACGCCGCGGCAGCTGTTCTGGCCGTGGTTCGGCGCCAACGTCAGCGTCCTCGGCCTGGCCTACGGGTCGTTCCTGTTCGGCTTCGGCATCTCCTTCTGGCAGGCGCTGATCGCCGGCGTCGTCGGCATCGTCGTCTCCTTCCTGCTCTGCGGCCTCGTCGCGATCGCCGGCAAGCGCGGCTCGGCCCCGACGCTCGTGCTCAGCCGCGCGGCCTTCGGCGTCAACGGCAACCGGGTGCCCGCCGTCCTGTCGTGGGTGCTCACCGTCGGCTGGGAGACGGTGCTCGTCTCGCTGGCCACGCTCGCGACCTCGACGGTCTTCCGCGAGCTCGGCTGGAGCGGCGGGACGCCGACCCAGGTCATCGCGCTGCTGGTCGTCGCCGCCCTGGTCGTCGTCGGCGGCGTGCTCGGCTTCGACCTGATCATCCGCATGCAGACGGTCATCACCGTCGTCACCGGGGTGCTCACCGTCGTCTACCTGGGGCTCGTGCTCGGCGAGGTCGACTGGTCGGCGGTCACCGCCGCGCCGAGCGGGTCGACGGCGGCGTTCGTCGGGGCGCTGACCCTGGCCATGACCGGCTACGGCTTCGGCTGGGTCAACGCCGCGGCCGACTACTCGCGCTACCTGCCCCGCTCGTCGTCGACCGCCGGCGTCGTCGGGTGGACGACGTTCGGCGGCGCGCTGGCGCCGGTGCTCCTGCTGCTCGCCGGGCTGCTGCTGGCCGGCTCCGACCCCGAGCTCTCCGCCGCGATCGCCCTCGACCCGATCGGCGCGCTGGGCACGATCCTGCCCACCTGGTTCCTGGTGCCGTTCTTCGTCGTCGTGGTGCTCGGCCTGATCGGCGGCGCGCTGCTGGACATCTACTCGTCCGGGCTCTCGCTGCTGGCCGCCGGGCTGCGCGTGCCGCGGCCGGTGGCCGCCGGCATCGACGGCGCGCTCATGGTGGCCGGCACCGTGTTCGTCGTCTTCGTGGCGGAGAACTTCTTCTTCCAGTTCCAGGGCTTCCTGATCACCCTGGGCGTCCCGATCGCGGCCTGGTGCGGCATCTTCCTGGCCGACCTGGCGCTGCGGCGCCGCGCCTACGCCGAGCCCGACCTGTTCGACGCCCGCGGACGCTACGGCAGCGTGCAGCCGGTGCCGCTGGTCCTGCTGCTCGTCGGCACGGTGCTCGGCTGGGGGCTGGTCACCAACACCTACGCCGGCTGGCTCGACTGGCAGGGTTACCTGCTCGGCCCGTTCGGGCTGGGCGGGAAGACCGGCGACTGGGCCTTCGCCAACCTCGGCGTGCTGGCCGCCTTCCTCGTCGGCCTGCTCGGCACGCTCGCGCTGCGCCGCTCCGCCGTCCGCTCCCAGGAGGTCGTGTGAAGCCCCCGGGCTGGCTCGTCGTCGTCGACCTGCAGCACGTCTTCGGCGACCCCGACTCGCCCTGGACGACGCCGCGGTTCGAGGAGGTGCGGCCGCGGATCCGCCGGCTGGTGGAGGCCTTCGAGGGCTGCGTCGTCTTCACCCGGTTCGTCGCGCCGCAGGAGCCGGTCGGCGCCTGGGAGGACTACTACGAGCAGTACCCCTTCGCCCTGCAGCCCCCGGACGCCGAGCTCTACCGGCTGGTCGAGGACCCGGGCGCGGCGCAGGTGCTCGACGTCACCACCTTCGGCAAGTGGGGCCCCGACCTCGCCGAGATCGTCGGCAGCGGCCCGCTGACCGTCACCGGCGTCGCCACCGACTGCTGCGTGATCTCCACCGTGCTGCCGGCCGCCGATGCGGGGGTCCCGGTGCGCGTGGTGACCGACGCCTGCGCCGGGTCCAGCGACGACGACCACGACCGGGCGCTGCGGGTGATGTCGCTGTACGCCCCGCTGGTCGAGCTGCGCACCACCGACGAGGTGCTCGCCGGGCGATGACGGTCGGCACCCCGCCGGCCGCGCGGCTGCCGGACGGGTTCGCGGTCCGGCTCGACCCGGCGGTCCGGCGGCGGGACGGCGGCACGGCCCTGCTCGGTGGCTCGCCGCTGCGGCTGCTCCGGCTCTCACCGCGGGCCCGCGCCCTGCTGGCGGGTGAGCGCCTGGAGGTGCGCGACGCGGCGACGGCGGAGCTGGCCGCCCGGCTGCTCGACGCTGGTGCGGCGCACCCCGACCTGCCGCCCCGGCGCCCGGACGAGGTCACCGTCGTCGTCCCGGTGCGGGACCGACCGGCGGAGCTGGCCCGGCTGCTCGCCGCGCTGCGCGCGGACCCCGGGACCGCCGGGGTCCCGGTGCTCGTGGTCGACGACGGCTCGGCGACCCCCGTCGTCGCCCCGGGCGCCCGGGTGGTCCGGCACGCGACCGCCCGCGGCCCCGCGGCGGCGCGCAACACCGGCCTGCGCGCGGCGACGACGGCCGCCGTCGCGTTCCTCGACTCCGACTGCGTCCCCCGGCCCGGCTGGCTCGCCGCGCTCGCCCCGCACCTCGCCGACCCCCGGCTCGCGCTGGTCGCACCGCGGATCGTCGCCCTGCCGGTCGACCGGCCGGGGTGGCTGAGCCGGTACGAGGCGGTGGCCAGCGCGCTCGACATGGGGCCGCGGCCGGCGCCGGTGCGCCCGCTGTCGGCCGTCTCCTACGTGCCGAGCGCGGCCCTGCTGGCCCGGCGCGCACCGCTCGGCGACGGGTTCGACGAGGCGATGCACGTCGCCGAGGACGTCGACCTGGTCTGGCGGCTGGCCGCGGCCGGCTGGCGGGTGCGCTACGAGCCCGCGGCGCAGGTGGCGCACGACCACCGCTCCGCGCCCGCGGCGTGGCTGCGCCGCCGCGCCTTCTACGGCACCGGGGCCGCGCCGCTGGCCGCCCGCCACGGCGCCGTCGTCTCCCCCCTGGTGGTCTCGCCGTGGTCGGCGGCCGCCTGGGCGCTGCTCCTGGCCGGCCGCCCGCTGCCGGCGGCCGGCATCGTGGCGGGGGCGTCGGCCCGGCTGGCCCGCCGGCTGGCGCGGCCGGGGGAGCCGGTGCCGTGGGCGTTCGCCGCCGGGCTCGTGCTCCGCGGGACGGCGACGGCGGGGGCGACGCTGGCGCGGGCGGTCACCCGCCACCACTGGCCGCTGGCGGTGGGCGCCGCGCTGGTGTCGCGCCGGGCGCGGCGCCTGGTGCCGGCGGTGGCCGCGCTCGACGCCGTCCAGGGGTGGTGGCCGCACCGGTCCGAGGCGGCGCTGCTGCCGTTCGCCGCCGCCCGGCGGCTGGAGGACCTCGCCTACGGCGCCGGGCTGTGGGCCGGCGCACTGCGGGCACGCGACGCCCGCGCCCTGCTGCCCACCGCGCCACCGCGCTTCTGAGCGGCGGATTCGCCCGTCCGGCGGGCGCTGGTGGAAACGTCGTCCACAGGTCACGATGGGTGCGACACAGGCCACTCGACGGGGAGCGCGCGTGACGTCGACCCTCAATCCGTGGCTCGCGCTGCCCGACGGGCAGCCGAGCGCTGGGCTGACCCGGCGGCTGCGCGCTGCCCACGAGCACCTCGTCACCTCGGGCCTGCCGGCCTCCGACGCCGGCGTCCGGTCGGTGGTCTGGGACAGCTGGCGGCGCTCGCTGGGGAGCGGCGTCGACCCCGACGGCAGCAGCTCGCCACCGGTCGAGCTGGTGGACGGCGACCTGCTCGCCTACCGCGAGGCGCACCCGCTGGCGCCGGTGATGCCGGTGATCCGCCGGCTGCTGGTCGAGGACGCCGAGGCCGACCAGATGATCGTCGCCGTCTCCGACGCCGCCGGCCGCATGCTGTGGGTGGAGGGCGACTCCCGGCTGCGCTCGCGCGCGGCGGGCATGAACTTCGTCGAGGGCGCCCGGTGGGCGGAGGAGGTCGCCGGCACCAACGCCCCCGGCACGGCGCTGGCGCTCGACCACGCCGTCCAGATCTACGGCAGCGAGCACTTCCGCCGGCCCGTCCAGCCGTGGAGCTGCTCGGCCGCGCCCGTGCACGACCCGCTCTCGGGCGTGCTGCTGGGCGCCATCGACGTGACCGGCGGCGACCACGTCGCCAGCCCGCACATGCTCACGCTGGTCCGGGCCACCGTGGCCGCGGTCGAGTCGGAGCTGCGGCTGCTGCACCGCGAGCAGGCCGCCCGCCGGCCGGGCGCGCCGCCGGCCGCGCGCACCGCACCGCGGCTGGAGGTCCTCGGGCGGGAGCGGGCGCGGCTGACCCTGCCGACCGGGCGGATCGAGCTGTCGCTGCGCCACTCCGAGCTGCTGCTCCTGCTGGCCGAGGCGGCGGTGGCCGCGGAGGGCCGGACCGCCGAGCAGCTCGCCGGCGAGTGCCACCCCGGGGGGACGGCGGCGGTGACGGTCCGCGCCGAGCTCTCGCGGCTGCGCCGGCTGGTGGGGCCCGCGCTGGTCGGGTCGCGGCCGTACCGGTTGCTCGGCCCGCTGGAGACCGACCTCGACCGCGTGCGCCGGCTGCTGGGCCAGGGCTCGGTCGGCGCCGCGCTCGAGCGCTATCCCGGCGGCGTGCTGCCGGCGTCGCGGGCGCCGGGCGTCGCCCTGGCCCGCGAGCGGCTGGCCGCGCTGCTGCGGCACCACGTGCTGCGCAGCCGCCGTCCGGAGCTGCTGCTGCGCTACAGCACGCTGCCCGAGGCCGCCGACGACGTCGCCGTGTGGCAGGCCTGCTTCGACCTGCTGCCCTCGACCTCGCCGCGCCGGGCCGAGGCCGCCGCGCACCTGCTCCGCCTGCGCCGCGGCACCCGCCCCCGCTGACGGCCGCGGGGGGCGGGAGGACGGCGGGACGCTCGTCACACGTGCGCCCGCCGGGAATGCGGCCACAGGGCACGGGCTTCGCAGTTCTACGTGAGTGCCCCGCCCGAGACCGCCCTTCCCCCGTCCCGCGTCACCCCGCGCGCCGTCGTCGCGCTGGTGGCGCTGGCCCTCGGCGGCTTCGCCATCGGCACCACCGAGTTCGTCACGATGGGCGTGCTGCCCGACATCGCCGACGGCGTGGGCGTGAGCATCCCGACCGCGGGCCACGTCATCAGCTACTACGCGCTCGGCGTCGTCGTCGGCGCCCCGGTGATCGCCGCGCTGTCCGCCCGGCTCCCCCGCCGCGCCCTGCTCGTCGGCCTCATGGCCGCGTTCCTCGTCGGCAACGCGCTCAGCGCGCTCGCGCCCGGCTACGGCACGCTCTCCGTCGCCCGGTTCCTCAGCGGCCTGCCCCACGGCGCGTACTTCGGCGTCGCCTCGCTGGTCGCCGCCTCGCTGGTCGCCCCGCACCTGCGCGGCCGCGCGGTCAGCTCGGTGATGCTCGGTCTCGCGGTGGCCATGGTCGCCGGCGTCCCGGCGGCCACCTGGCTCGGGCAGTCGGTGGGCTGGCGGGCGGCCTACTGGCTCGTCGTCGTCCTGGCCGCCCTCACCATGGCCGCCGTCCTCGCCGTCGTGCCGCACTCCCCCGGCCGCGCCGACGCGACCGTGCGCGGCGAGCTCGACGCCCTGCGCCGGCCCCAGGTGCTGCTCACCATCCTCGTGGGGATCGTCGGCTTCGGCGGCATGTTCGCCCTCTACAGCTACATCGCCCCGGTCGCGACGGACGTCGCCGGCCTCGCCCGCGGCACGGTGCCGTGGGTGCTGCTCGCCTACGGCCTCGGCGGCATCGTCGGGACGGCGCTCGGCGGACGGCTGGCCGACCTGGCCCTGTTCCGCTCGCTGGTGGGCAGCCTCGTCGTCCTCGGGGTCCTGCTGGCCGTGGTCGCGCTCACCTCCCCCTGGGCCCCGGCGCTGTTCGCCGGCGTCTTCCTGGTGTCGGTCGCCGCCTCGACGCTCGCCATCTGCCTGCAGCTGCGGCTCATGGAGACCGCCGGCGAGGCGCAGATGCTCGGCGCCGCGCTCAACCACTCGGCGCTGAACACCGCCAACGCCCTCGGCGCGTGGCTGGGCGGGCTGGTCATCGCCGCCGGCCTCGGTTACCAGGCGCCCAGCGTCGTCGGCGCCGGCCTGGCCGCCGCCGGCCTGGTGCCCCTCGTCGCCTCCGCCCTGCTGCGCCGCCGGTCCACCCCGGCGCCGGTCGAGCGCGACCCCGCCTACGCGTCGGCCGGCTGACCGGCTCGACCCGCGCTGCAACTACGCTGCAACGTTGCGCCACTCCGCAGCTGCGGAGGTCCGGCGTAAGCGGGCCGCCGCACCCGCGGAAGTCGCGTCGCCCGGCCCGGCAGCGCCGGGGAGACAGTCGGGCCCAGCCGCAGGTTAGCGTGGCCTAAGTCACTCCTGAGGCGACAGACTCCGCTCGCGTGACCCGGGTGACGCCTGGGTCACACGTTTCTGCGAGCCGAGCGGAGGACGCGTGACATCCATAAACGTGCGGGTCGACGGGGCCTCGTACACCGACGACGTCGAACCGCGGACCCTCCTGGTCCACTACCTGCGCGAGCAGCTGGGCAAGGTCGGGACGGTCGTGGGCTGCGACACCAGCAACTGCGGCGCCTGCACCGTCCACCTGGACGGCGAGGCCGTGAAGAGCTGCACCGTCTTCGCGGTGCAGGCCGACGGGTGCGAGGTCACGACCATCGAGGGCGTGGCCGCCCCGGACGGCACCCTGCACCCGATGCAGAAGGCCTTCCACGAGATGCACGGCCTGCAGTGCGGCTTCTGCACGCCGGGCATGATCATGGCCTCGATCGACCTGGTGAACGACAACCCGGACCCGAGCGAGGACGAGGTGCGCGAGGGCATCGAGGGCAACCTCTGCCGCTGCACCGGT
Organism: Blastococcus sp. SYSU D00669; assembly: GCF_054050715.1. Lineage (NCBI taxonomy): Bacteria > Bacillati > Actinomycetota > Actinomycetes > Geodermatophilales > Geodermatophilaceae > Blastococcus > Blastococcus sp. SYSU D00669. The sequence goes on along the minus strand of NZ_JBJGZV010000003.1, from coordinate 104,409 downwards.
TACCAGAACATCGTCCGTGCCGTGCAGCAGGCCGCCGCCGAGATGAGCGGCCGGCAGACCGGCAACGGGCACGTCTCCCCGGCCGAGGTGGACACCGCGGCCGCTCCCCACGTGGCGGTGCAGTCATGACGGTCACCGAGGACCGGCCGGACGCCCGGCCCGAGGACGTGGCCCCGGCCAAGGAGGTCGGCCAGGCGCGCCGGCGCAAGGAGGACGCCCGGCTGATCACCGGCCGGACGCAGTGGACCGACAACCTGGTCCTGCCGGGGATGCTCCACCTCGCGGTGGTCCGCAGCCCGGTCGCGCACGCCAAGATCAGCAACGTCGACACCGAGGCCGCCCGGTCGGCGCCCAACGTCGTCGCCGTCTTCACCGGCCGCGACTTCGCCGAGGAGCAGGGCTCCATCCCCTGCGCCTGGCCGGTGACGCCGGACATGGTCAACCCCGGCCACCCCTCGCTGGCGGTGGAGGAGGTCAACCACGTCGGCGAGGCGGTCGCCGTCATCGTGGCGCGCAGCAAGGCCGCCGCCCAGGACGCCGTCGAGCTCGTCGACGTCGACTACGAGCCGCTGCCGGTCGTCCTCGACATGGAGCAGGCGGTCGCGGAGAACCCCGACCTCTGCCACGACCACCTCGAGTCGAACCAGAGCTTCCGGTTCGTCTTCGACGCCGGCGAGGCGGGCACCGGCCAGAACACCGACGAGGCGTTCGCGAACGCCGACGTGGTGGTGCGCCGCCGGTTCGTCCAGCAGCGGCTCATCCCCGCGTTCATGGAGCCCCGGGCCACCGTCGTCCAGCCCCAGGGCGACAACTACACGATGTGGTCCTCGACCCAGGTGCCGCACATCCTGCGGCTGATGCTGGCGATGATCACCGGCACCCCGGAGCACAAGCTGCGGGTCATCGCGCCCGACGTGGGCGGCGGCTTCGGCGGCAAGCTGCAGATCACCCCGGAGGAGGTGATCACCCTCCTGGTGGCCAAGCGGCTCGGCAAGCCGGTCAAGTGGACCGAGACCCGCAGCGAGTCGCTGATGAGCGCCCACCACGGCCGCGACCAGATCCAGTACATCGACATCGCGTCCGACCGCGAGGGCAACGTCAAGGGCCTGAAGGTCCACATCCTCTCGGACATGGGCGCCTACCTGCGCCTGGTCAGCCCGGGCGTGCCGGTGCTGGGTGCGTTCATGTACCCGGCGATCTACAAGTTCCCGGCCTACCGGTTCGACTGCCAGGGCGTCTTCACCAACAAGACGCCCACCGACGCCTACCGCGGCGCCGGCCGGCCCGAGGCGACCTTCGCCATCGAGCGGATCATGGACGAGCTCGCCGTCGAGCTCGACATGGACCCGCTCGAGCTGCGCCGCAAGAACTGGATCAAGGCCGAGGAGTTCCCGTTCACCACGGTGGCCGGGCTCGAGTACGACAGCGGCGACTACGACCAGGCCACCCAGCAGGCGCTGCAGCTGCTCGGCTACGACGAGCTGCGCGAGGAGCAGCGGCGCCGGCGCGAGTCGGGCGACCCCGTCCAGCTGGGCATCGGGTTCTCGACGTTCACCGAGATGTGCGGTCTGGCCCCGTCGCGGGTGCTGGGCTCGCTCGCCTACGGCGCCGGCGGCTGGGAGCACGCCTCCATCCGGATGCTGCCCACCGGCAAGGTCGAGGTCGTCACCGGCTCCACCCCGCACGGGCAGGGCCACGAGACGGCGTGGAGCCAGCTGGTCGCCGACGAGCTCGGCGTGCCGTTCGAGGACGTCGAGGTGCTGCACGGCGACACCTCGATCTCCTCCCGCGGCCTGGACACCTACGGCTCCCGCTCGCTGGTGGTCGGCGGCGCCGCCGTCGTCCGGGCCTCGCAGAAGGTCGTGGCCAAGGCGAAGAAGGTCGCCGCGCACCTGCTCGAGGCCAACGAGGACGACCTGGAGTTCGCGGGCGGGAAGTTCTCCGTCCGCGGCACCCCCGGCACCGCGCTGTCGATCCAGGAGATCGCGCTGGCCACCTTCGCGGCGCACAACTTCCCCGAGGGCGTGGAGCCGTCGATCGACGCCGACGCCACCTTCGACCCGGTCAACTTCTCCTTCCCCCACGGCACGCACATCTGCGCCATGGAGGTCGACACCGAGACCGGCATGGTGAAGATCCGCAAGTACGCCTGCGTCGACGACGTCGGGAAGATCGTCAACCCGCTCATCGTCGAGGGCCAGGTGCACGGCGGCCTCGCCCAGGGCATCGCCCAGGCCCTGTACGAGGAGGCGGTCTACGACGCCGACGGCAACCTGACCACCGGCACCTTCGTCGACTACCTCGTGCCCTCGGCGTCGGACCTGCCGCACTTCGACACCGGCAACACGGTGCACGAGGCGCCGGGCAACCCGATCGGCGCCAAGGGCGTGGGCGAGGCCGGCTGCATCGCCAGCACCCCGGCCGTCGTCAACGCCGCACTCGACGCCGTCCGCCACCTGGGGGTGTCCGACATCCTGATGCCGCTCACCCCGGAACGGGTCTGGCGGGCGGTCCACCAGGGCGGGGACGGCGGTGGCCGCGCCACGGCCGGCACCGTCGCGTACGGCGGCGCGCAGACCGAGACCACCACCGGCGTCTCCACGCCGGAGTCGTCGCTGGGAGGCGACCGATGATCCGCCGAGACGACGAAGGAGTCGAGCAGTGATCCCCGCCCCGTTCGAGTACGCCCGGCCGTCGACCGTCGACGAGGCCCTGCAGGCCATCGCCGCCGGCGGCGAGGACGTCAAGATCCTCGCCGGCGGGCAGTCGCTCATCCCGGTCATGCGGCTGCGCCTCGCCGCGCCGTCCACCGTGGTCGACCTGACCCGGGTGACGGAGCTGCGCGGGGTGCGCGACGACGGCGACGCGATCGTGATCGGCGCGATGACGACCCACTCGGACGTCATCTCCGACCCGCTGGTCCAGCAGCACGCGCCGCTGATCGCCCAGGCGACCGAGACGGTCGCCGACCGGCAGGTGCGCCACCGGGGGACCTTCGGCGGCGCGCTGGCGCACGCCGACCCCGCCGGCGACCTGCCGGCGGTGGCGCTCGCCCTGGACGCCGAGTTCGTGCTCGCCGGCCCGTCGGGACGGCGCACGGTGCCCGCGCGGGACTTCTTCGTCGACTACCTGACCACCGCCCTCGAGGAGGGCGAGTTGCTGGTCGAGGTGCGCATCCCCAAGCTGCAGGGCGAGTGGGGCATGCACTACGAGAAGTTCAACCGGGTGGCGCAGGCGTGGTCGATCGTCTCGGTGGCCGCGGCGGTGCGCCGGGAGGACGGGCACATCGCCGAGGCGCGGATCGGCCTGGCCAACATGGGGCCCACGCCGCTGCGGGCGACCGCCGCGGAGCAGGCCCTGGCCGGGGCCGCGGCGAGCGCGGAGTCGATCGCCGCGGCGGCCGAGCAGGCCGCCGAGGGGACCGAGCCCAGCAGCGACCTCAACGCCCAGGCCGACTACCGGCAGCACCTCGCGAAGGTGCTCACGCGCCGGGCGGTCAGCGCGGCCGCCGGGCTGTAGTTTCCGGGTAGCCGCGCCGGTTCCGCACCGGTCCGTACCGTTCCGTCTCGGCCGGCCCGCCCCTCCCCGGGGCGGACCGGCCGAGCCGCATCCCCCTGGAGGTTTCGCGTGCAGCTCGAGAACTCGTTCACCGTGCCGGTGCCTATCGACGAGGCGTGGCGGGTGCTGCTCGACATCGAGCGCATCGCCCCCTGCATGCCCGGCGCCGCCCTCGACTCGGTCACCGGCGACGACTTCACCGGGCGGGTCAAGGTCAAGCTCGGCCCGATCAACCTCACCTACCAGGGCAAGGCGTCGTTCATCGAGAAGGACGAGGCCGCGCACAAGGCCGTCATAGACGCCCGCGGCAAGGACCAGCGGGGCAACGGCACGGCCGCCGCCGTGGTCACCGCCCAGCTCAAGCCCGAGGGCGACGTCACCCGGGTCGACGTCCTCACCGACCTCAACATCACCGGCCGGCCGGCCCAGTTCGGCCGCGGCGTGATGACCGACGTCGGCAACAAGCTGCTCGGCCAGTTCGCCGACAAGCTGGCCGCGCAGCTGGGCGCCGGCGAGCCGGCGCCGGAGCCGTCGCCGGCGGCCAAGGCGGCCGCGACCGCCACGGGCGCTGTCGAGGAGATCGCCGCCTCCGCCGAGGGTGCCGCCGCCGACGGGACGGCGGCGAAGAAGGCCGCCGCCGCGACCAAGCAGGCGGCCGCCTCGGCCACCGAGCGGGTGACGGCGACGAGCACGGTGCCCGCCAAGTCGGCGGCCCCGGCGAAGAAGGCGACGCCGGCCAAGAAGGCGGCCCCCGCCGCCGCCGACACCGCCCCCGCGGCGGCCGACACGGCGCCGGCCGCTGCCGACACCGCGCCCGCGGCCACCGACACCGCACCGGCCACCCCCGCGGCGGCGGCGCCCAGCGCGCCGAGCGTCCCGGCCGCCGAGGCCACCACGCCCGCGGCTGCGGCCCCGCCGACGCCGTCCGCACCGTCCCCGGCCGCGGCGCGCACGGTCCTGCAGTCCGAGCCCGAGCCGATCGACCTGCTCGAGGTGGCCGGCGGCGCGGCGATGGCGCGCTACGCCAAGCCGGCCGGCGGCCTGGCCCTGCTGCTGCTGTTCATCTTCCTGGTGGCCCGCCGCCGCCGGGACTGACGCTCACGGGGCTCTGTCGCGATCGAGCGCGCGCGCTCGATCGCGACAGAGCACCTCGAGCCAGGGGAGGACGGCGGACACGACGGCCGCGAGGTCCTTCTTCAGCGCGTGGTCGCCGGGGACCCCGCGCACCAGCGCGTGCGGCGCTGCCGCGGCCACCTCGCCCGGCCCGCCGAACGCGTCGGTCGTGCCCTGCACCACCAGCAGCGGGACGGCGACCGGGGACAGCTCGTCGGCCCGGCTCTTCTCCGGCCGCCCCGGCGGGTGCAGCGGGAAGGCCAGGGCCAGCACGCCGGCCGCCCCCTGCTGCGCCGCCGAGCGGCAGGCCACCCGAGCCCCTGCGCTGCGCCCGCCGAGCACGAGGGGACCGGCCAGCAGGCCGTCGTCCCGGAGCCGGTCGAGGACGGCGGCCCAGGCGACGTCCAGCCGCAGCGGCGCCGCGGCGACCCGCCCGCCGGCCACCTTCCACGGCTGCTCGACCCCGAGCACCCGCCAGCCGCCGCCCGCGGCGGCGTCGGTGACGGCGGTGAGGTCGGGGGAGTCGATCCCGCCGCCGGCGCCGTGCCCGAGCACGAGCGTGCCGCGCACCGGCCCGGACGGGTCGCGGCGCAGCACCCGCGCCGGCCCCAGCGGGGTGTCGACCTCCATCAGGCGGGCAGCGCGAGCAGGGCGCCGACGGCGCCGGGCAGGTCGGCGGCGAGCACGTGCGGCGGCTCGAAGACGGCCGGGTAGACCCGCTCGCTCCGCGGGAACCAGGCGCCGGTGAGCCCGGCGCGCTGGGCGCCCTGGACGTCCCAGCCGTGCGCCGCCACCAGCGCCATCCGCTCCGGGGCGACGTCGCAGGCGCCGGCCGCCCACAGGTACACCGCGGGGCTGGGCTTCCAGGCGCGGATGGTCTCGCTGGACAGGGTCCGCTCCACCAGCGGTGCCACCCCGCCGCGCCCGAGCCCAGCCTCGGCCACGCCGGGGGAGCCGTGGGTGAGCGTGACCGCGCGGACGCCCGCATCGGCCAGCAGCCGCAGCGCCGGCTCGACGTCGGGGTGCGGCGCCAGCTCGGCGAAGGCGTCGGCGACCCGGGCGCGCTCGACCGGCGCCAGGTCGGTGGCCTGGGCCAGGGCGGCGTCGAAGGCGTCGCGGAAGCGGCACCAGCTGCCGACCACGGCCGCGGCGAAGCCGGTCAGCAGCGTCCGCGAGAACACCGTGGGCAGCAGGTGCTCGGGCTGCCCGGCCTCCATGAGCGCGGCCCGCACCGGCGCCAGGTCGAGCAGCGTCTCGTTGACGTCGAAGGCGACGACCTCGGGACGCGACCGGGGCGCGGTCACGGGCGCTGCGGCTCGTCGCGCTCGTCGACCGGCAGGTCCAGCCCCGCCGTGGGGGGGCGCCGGAGCCGGCCGGACAGCTTGCGCCAGACGAACCAGCCGACCGCCAGGACGACGACGGCGACCACCACGTAGTCGAGGTACTTGAGGTTGGCCTGCACCCAGTCGCCGGCCGCCACCCCGAGGCCGATGAGCACGCTGTTCCAGATCAGGCTGCCCGCTGCGGTGAACAGCAGGAACTGCGGCCACGGCATGCGCACCACGCCGGCCGGCACCGACACGAAGCTGCGCACGATCGGCACCATGCGGCCGAAGAACACCGCCGCCCGGCCGTGCCGCTCGAACCAGTCGAAGGTCTTGTCGACGTCGGACGTCTCGACCAGCGGCAGGCGGTCGAGGAAGGCGTGCGAGCGGCGCGGGCCGAGGGCGCGGCCGACGGAGTAGAGGACCACAGCGCCGACCAGCGACCCCAGGGTGGCGAAGAGGACCACCGGGACGACGCTCATCCGGCCCTCGTTGATCAGCACCCCGGCCGCGCCCAGCACCGCCTCGCTGGGGATCGGGGGGATCACCGTCTCGATCAGGATCGTCAGGCCGACGCCCACCGGCCCCAGCTTGTCGACGAGGTCGAGCAGGAAGCCGGTGATGCCTCCCTGGTCGGCGGCAGCAGCGGCGAGGGTCGACACGGGATCCCACCGTACGTGAGAGAGGTGGGCGGGGCCGGTGAGCTCTAGCGTTCGGGCATGCAGCGTTTCCGCGCCCGCGCCGTCGTCGTCGGCGACCGCGCCGGCACCGTCGTCCCCGATGCCGTGCTCGACGTCGCCGACGGCGAGATCCGCTGGGTCGGCCCGGCGGCCGAGGCGCCGCCCGCCCCCGACGCCGAGACCGTCGAGCTGCCGGGGGTGCTGGTGCCGGGGCTGGTGAACAGCCACTCGCACGCGCCGATGGTGCTGTTCCGCGGCCAGGCCGAGGGGCTGCCGCTGGACCGGTGGCTGCGCGAGGTGATCTGGCCGCGCGAGGCCCGCCTCACCGAGGAGGACGTCGAGGTGGCGATGACCGCGGCGTCGGCGGAGATGCTCTGCAACGGCGTCACCACCAGCGTCGAGATGTACTTCCACCCGCAGCGGATCGCCGCGGCCGTCACGGCCACCGGCGCCCGGGCGGTCATCGCCTCACCGCTGCTGCCGCTGCCCGGCATGCCGCCGCTCGAGGAGCAGCTCCGCGACGCCGTGGCGCTGGCCGCGGCGACGCCGACCGGCGGCACGGTCGAGTACGGCATCGGCCCGCACGCGGCGTACACCCTGCCGCTGCCGGTGCTGACCAAGGCCGCGGCCTCCGCCCGGGAGCACGGGCTGCTGCTGCACCTGCACGTGGCCGAGACCGCGACCGAGGGCGACGACCTGCTGGCCCGGCACGGGCTGTCGGTGCCGGCCCTGCTGGCCGCGCACGACGTCCTGGGCGGCCGGGTGCTCGCGGCGCACTGCGTGCACATGGACGACGGCGACCTGGAGCTGTGGCAGGAGTACGACGTCGCGGTGGCGCATTGCCCGGCGTCCAACGCGAAGCTGGCCAGCGGCGTGGCACGCGTGCGCGACATGCTCGACCGCGGCATCCGGGTGGGCCTGGGCACCGACGGCCCGGCGTCCAACGACGGCCTGGACCTGCTCGCCGACGCGCGGCTGGCCGCCTCCCTGGCCCGGTTGGCCACGGCCGACCCGACCGCGCTGACCGCCGCCGAGGCGCTGTGGCTGGCCACCGGGGCCGCCGCCGATGCGATCGGCCGGCCCGACCTCGGCCGGCTCACCCCCGGCCGGCAGGCCGACCTGGTGCACGTGGACACCCGCAGCCTGCTGTTCGAGCCGGTGGGCGACATCGAGGACGTGCTCACCCACCTGGTCTGGTCGGGCGCCGCACGGCTGGTGCGCGACACGTGGGTGGCCGGCCGGCAGGTGGTGCGCGACGGCGTCTGCACCACGGTGGACACCGAGGCCCTGCGCGCGGAGGTCGCCGCCCGCGCCGCCCGGCTGGCCGGAGTGGACCCGTCGGCGTGACCGCGACGGACCCGCTCCGCTCAGGGCCGCAGCGAGAGCGTCTCCCCGCGGTGGGCCGTGCGCAGCTCCCCGGGTAGCTGCCGCCGGGCCACCTCGGTGACGAAGTCGCCGATCGGGGACCTGAACCGGTCGTAGTCGTCGAAGTGCACCGGCACGGTCACCGGCGGCTTCAGCAGCTCGACCAGGTCGGCGCCCTGCCGGCCGTCCATCGTCACGGTCACGCCCAGCGCCTTCGTGCCGCCCAGGTGGGGGATCACGACGTCGAGCGGCCCGCAGCGCTCCAGCACCTCCCCGAGCCAGGGGCGGTAGATCGTGTCGCCGCTGACGTAGCCCCGCCAGTCGACGGTCCCGCCGTCCGACACCAGCTCGAGCACGCTGCCCATCACCGGCGGGAGCACCTTGGCCATCGGGCCGGGGCCGTGCACGCCGGGTGCCGAGGTGACCCGGAGCGTGCGGCCGTCCCGGGTGAACTCGTGGGTCTGCCACGGCGACAGGTCGGCGGTCGCGGTGAAGCCCCGGCGGGCCAGCGCCTTCGCGGCGGCCGGCGTGGTGAGCACCGGCGTCGTCTTCTCCAGCGAACGGGTCGCGATCCGGTCCCAGTGGTCGGCGTGCAGGTGGGACAGCACGATCCCGTCGAGCGCCGGCAGCTGCGTCGGCTGCAGGGCCGGCTCGGTCAGCCGCTTGGCCCACAGCCCCTTGCCGAGGTAGGCCCGCTGGCCGCGGTGCAGGAAGTTCGGGTCGGTGAGCAGCGTGAACGGCCCGATGCGCAGCAGCATCGTCGCGTTGCCGCCGAAGGTCATCGTGACGTCGTCCCCGGGCACCGTCCCCGCCTACCCGGTGATCCGGTGCGGGACACCGCCCCGCGTGGACGGAGCTCGGGATCCCGGACTCGCACGTCGCCTTCGAGGAGCGCCGCGTCGCCCGCGCCCCGGACCAGCTGCCGGGGCCCGGCGCCGGCCCGGCCTTCGGCGTCCTGCCCCCGGACGATCGGTAGCCGCGCTCACGATGCCTCCCCGTCCCCTGGGAGGCGGCTGGTAGACAAGGGGCGTGTCCGGGCGAACAGTCGACGAATCCTTCCTGGCGCTGCCCCTGTCGGCGCTCACCGACGCGGCGCTGACCCGCGCCGTGGACCTCGGGTGCGAGCACGCCGACATCCGGGTCGAGCGGATCCGCACGCAGGTCATCAGCCTGCGCGACGCGCGGCTGGAGTCGCTCACCGACGGCGAGGACCTCGGCCTGGCCGTCCGCGTCGTGCACGAGGGGACGTGGGGCTTCGCCGCCGGCGTCGTCCTCACCGCGGCCGAGGCGGTGCGGCTGGCCGAGGAGGCCGTCGCCGTGGCCCAGGTGTCCGCGGCGATCAACACCGACCCCGTCGAGCTCGCCCCCGAGCCGGTGTACGCCGACGGCTCGTGGGTCTCCGACTACGCCGTCGACCCGTTCGAGGTCCCCGACGCCGAGAAGACCGGCCTGCTCACCGAGCTGTCCGAGCAGCTGCTCGCCGCCGACGGCGTGGAGCACGTGCAGTCGTCCTGCATGCACGTCAAGGAGCAGAAGTACTACGCCGACACCTCCGGCACCCGGACCCGCCAGCAGCGGGTGCGCATCCACCCCGAGTTCACGGCGCTGACCGTCGACCGGGCGACCGGCGCGTTCGAGACCATGCGCACCCTGGCGCCGCCGACCGGCCGCGGCTGGGAGTACCTGACGGGCACCGGCTGGGACTGGCGCGGCGAGCTGGCCGAGATCCCCGAGCTGCTCATGGAGAAGACCAAGGCGCCGTCGGTCGAGCCGGGGCGCTACGACCTGGTCATCGACCCGTCGAACCTGTTCCTGACGATCCACGAGTCCATCGGGCACGCCACCGAGCTCGACCGTGCGCTGGGCTACGAGGCGGCCTACGCCGGGACCAGCTTCGCCACCGTCGACAAGCTCGGCAGCCTGCAGTACGGCTCGCCGCTCATGAACGTGACCGGCGACCGCAGCGCGCCGCACGGCCTGTCCACCGTCGGGTGGGACGACGAGGGCGTCGCCGCCCAGCAGTGGGACATCGTCGAGGACGGCGTCCTGGTCGGCTACCAGGTCGACCGGAACATGGCCCGGCTGCGCGGCATGCCGCGGTCCAACGGCTGCGCCTTCGCCGACAGCCCGGCGCACACCCCCGTGCAGCGGATGCCCAACGTCTCGCTGCAGCCGGCGCCGGGCGGCCCCTCCACCGAGGAGATCATCGCCGGGGTCGACCACGGCATCTTCGTCGTCGGCGACAAGAGCTGGTCGATCGACATGCAGCGCTACAACTTCCAGTTCACCGGCCAGCGGTTCTACCGGATCGAGGGCGGCCGGCTGGCCGGCCAGGTGCGCGACGTGGCCTACCAGGCGACGACGACGGACTTCTGGGGTGCCATGTCGGTCGTCGGGGGCCCGCAGACCTACGTCCTCGGCGGGGCGTTCAACTGCGGCAAGGCCCAGCCGGGGCAGACCGCCCCGGTGAGCCACGGCTGCCCGACGGCCCGCTTCGACCAGGTCAACATCCTCAACACGGTGCAGGAGGGCGGGCGATGACCACGCTGTCGCCGCAGGAGGTCGTCGAGAAGGCGCTGGCCGCCTCCACCGCCGACGGGCAGGTCGCCTTCGTCGTCGAGAGCTCCGAGGCCAACCTGCGCTGGGCGGGCAACAGCCTGACCACCAACGGCTCGATGCGCTCGCGCCAGGTCGTCGTCGTCTCGTTCGTCGACGGCGGCGCGGGGATGGCGACCGGCACGGTCGCGCGCACCGGCAACCCCGACATCGCCGAGCTGGTGGCGGCCAGCGAGCAGGCCGCCCGGGACGCCGGGCCGGCCGAGGACGCCGTCCCGCTGATCGGCGAGGCGCCGCCGGGGTCGGGGGACTGGGCCGCCGAGCCGGCCGACACCTCCATCGCCGTCTTCACCGACTTCGCCCCCGCGCTGGGCGAGGCGTTCGGCGCGGCGAAGAGCCGCGACGAGCTGCTGTTCGGCTTCGCCGAGCACCGGATGTCCACGACCTACCTCGGCACCTCGACCGGGCTGCGGCTGCGGCACGACCAGCCCACCGGCCGGGTGGAGCTCAACGGCAAGAGCCGCGACTTCACCCGCTCCGTGTGGGCCGGCACGGGCACCCGCGACTTCACCGACGTGTCGGTGCCCGACCTCGCCGCCCAGGTGGAGCGCAAGCTCGCCTGGTCGCAGCGGCGGGTCGAGCTCCCGGCCGGGCGCTACGAGACGCTGCTGCCGCCGTCGGCGGTCAGCGACCTGTTCATCTACGCCTACTGGACGATGCAGGCCCGCGACGCCGACGAGGGCCGCAACGTCTACGCCAAGGCCGGCGGCGGCAACCGGCTCGGCGAGCGCCTCGCCGCGCTGCCGCTGACCCTGCGCAGCGACCCCGACGCCCCCGGCCTGGAGACCGCCCCCTTCCAGGTGGTGGCCGCCTCCTCGAGCAGCGCGTCGGTGTTCGACAACGGCATGGCCACCCCCGCGGTGGACTGGATCCGCGACGGCGTCCTGGCCAACTTGATCCGCCCGCGGGCGTGGGCGCTGAAGACCACCGCGCCGGCCGTCGGCGCCGTCGACAACCTGATCCTCGAGGACCCGGGCGCGACCGCCACGCTCGACGAGATGGTCGCCGCGACCGACCGCGGGCTGCTGCTGACCACGCTCTGGTACATCCGCGAGGTCGACCCGCAGACCCTGCTGCTCACCGGGCTCACCCGCGACGGCGTGTTCCTCGTCGAGGGCGGCGAGGTCACCGGCGCGGTGAACAACTTCCGGTTCAACGAGTCGCCGGTCGACCTGCTGGCGCGGGTGACCCAGGCCGGGCGCACCGAGCGCACCCTCCCGCGCGAGTGGAACGACTGGTTCACCCGGGCGGCGATGGCCCCGCTGCGGGTGCCGGACTTCAACATGAGCAGCGTGAGCCCCGCCAGCTGACGTCCGGGAGGCCTCGCGGCTGTCGCTTGTTGACAACGAGTGTCCGCCGAACACGCCGTCCTACCCAAAAGGTGCCGGAAGTACTCCCATCGAGCGTATTTGCGTTGTTACGCTGCGCTCACTGCACTGACAGCACACGCCCAAGCACGTGCTGTGAGGCGCCGATGGAGTCGCTGCGTGGTGCAGACGCACACCGCACGCCCGGCCCCGGAGAGGCGGGCAGTCGAGGGGGGAGGCTCCCATGAGCCGGAGTCGTAAGCCGTCGGTCTTCCAGATCGGCAAGATCCGTGACGACGGCCGCACCGTCGTGATCTCGGGCTGGGGTCTCGGCCTCTGCGCCGCCGCCTGCACCTGCCACCGCCACCCCATGGCCGGCCACCTCGCCATCGCCGAGGACCAGGACGGCGGGACGCTCGGCCTGGTCACCTTCGCCGAGGGCGGCTGCGACTGCTGCGAGCCGTGGACGGCGGAGGAGCTCTCCGGCGTGCTGCGCGACTTCGAGACCCTCGCCCGCCTGGACGCCTCGGAGCCCCTGGCCGGCTGATGCCGGTGTACCCCTGCCCGGTCCCTGGGTAGGGGTCACCGCATGCTGGGTCGAGCCGCGCTGAGCGGTGCCCTGGCCGGCCTGGCCGGCACCGCCGCCATGACGCTCGGCGAACAGCTCGAGCAGCGCCTCACCGGCCGGCCGGACTCCTACGTGCCGGCCAGGACCCTCACCGCGCTGACCACCCGCCGCCGGCTGCCCGGCTCCGCCCGGCCACCGGTGCGCAACCACCTCATGCACTGGGGGACCGGCGCGGCCGTCGGTGCCCTCCGCGGCATCTGGGCCGCGTCCGGGCTGCGCGGCTGGCGCGCCTCCGCCTGGCACACCTCCGTGCGCCTGGCCACCGACCAGACCCTCGAGAACGCCACCGGCGTCGGGTCGCCGCCGTGGACCTGGTCCGGTCGCGACCAGGCGGTCGACCTGGCCGGCAAGGCCGTCTACTCCTTCGTCACCGGCGCGGTCGCCGACCGCCTGGTCCCGCTCGCGCCCGACCGTCGGCACCTGACGCCCGGCCGCAGCCGCCCCACCTGGTGACCTCCGGGACGCCTGTGACCTCCTGAGGCGCGCGGGGCGGGCGAGATCGGCCGCGCAGCTCGGCGTCAGCGCGCCGCCCCCTACTTGTCGACACCGGTTCCCTACCGTCCGTATCGGCTCGCGAGAGGACGTCGTCCCTTCCCCGGACGCGGCGCGGCCACGGACGGAGGCGACGGTGCAGCCCACGAGGACGACGACCCGCCGGGTGAGGCGCGCCGTTCTGGTGCTCTCCGTGGCCCTCACGGCCTCGCTGGCCGGCACCCTGGCCCCCACCGCCGCGACCGCCGAGCCGGGGACCGTCGCCGAGGCCGCCGAGCTGGTGGCCCAGGCCGGCGCCAAGCTCGCCGAGGTCGAGGAGCAGGTGCACCAGGCCGAGCTCGCGGTCGCCGCCCAGCAGCAGGCCGCCCACGACGCCGCCGCGCAGGCGTCCGTCGCGCAGGCCGCCGTCGACGCGTTCGAGCCCCAGCTGCGGGCCATCGCGCAGAGCGGCTACACCGGCACGCAGTCCGGCCTCGCCGCCTTCCTCACCAGCGAGTCGGCCGCCGACCTCGTCGCCCAGATGACCACGCTGGACATGATCGCCAGCCACGTGGACTCGGTGATCCAGGCCGCCGCCGCCGCGCAGCGGGCCGCCGACGAGGCGCGGGCCGCCGCCGACCAGGCCGCCGCCCAGGCCACCGCCTCGCTGGCCCAGCTGCAGCAGCAGCAGGCCCAGCTGCAGGCCGAGGTGGCGGAGTACCAGGACGACTTCGACCGGCTGACGGCCGACCAGCAGGCCCGGGTCACCACCCAGCTGGCCGGCCCCTCGCTCGAGGCGCCGACCACCATCGAGGGCGCGCCCAGCGAGGTCGTCGAGATCGCGATCCGCACGGCGCTGGCCCAGGTCGGCAAGCCCTACGAGTACGGCGCCGTGGGTCCGGGCAGCTTCGACTGCTCCGGCCTGACGATGTACGCCTACGCCGCCGCGGGCATCGGCCTGCCGCACTCCAGCGCCGCCCAGGCCCGGCTCGGCGTGGCGGTCTCCCGCTCGGAGCTGCAGCCCGGCGACCTCGTGTACTTCTACTCGCCGGTGAGCCACGTGGGTCTCTACATCGGCGGCGGCAAGATGGTGCACGCCCGCACCTACGGCTCGCCGGTCGCCGTCACCAGCGTGGACATGCGCGGCTACGCCGGCGCCCGCCGCATCGTCTGACTGCTGGCGGCCGCTCACCCTCGCGGTGTGGTCGCCACCCCCGCCGTGCACCGGGCGGGCGACGACCACACGCCGCGGGTGGGCTCTAGGCGGCGGTGTCGGCGTCGTCGGCCAGGTCGGCCAGACCCTCCGCGAGCGCGCGGGCCAGGTGCGCCGGGACCACGAGGGACAGGTCGCGGTCGTGCTCGGGAGTGCCCTCGAAGCCGTACGTGAGGTCCAGCTGCACCAGCCCCTGCCGCCGGCCGTCGACGACCTGGACGCTGTCGGCCACGCGGGCCTGCAGCCGCTTGACCGCGCGCGGCAGGTCGTAGAGCGCGTCGACGCCGACGACCAGCGAGCCGCCGCCGTGCCGCGACCAGGGCACGCCCCCGGCGATCGCCTCGCGGTGCCCGTCGCACAGCGCCCAGGACGCCGGTCCACCCGGGACGGAGGTCGGAGTACCGGGACGACCGCACCGCAGCACCTGGCAGCTCATGCGAGGCAGGGTCCTCAGCGCCCGGGCGCTGCGCCAGCCCCCGCGCCGCGGCACGGCAGCGGGCGCGACCCGGCCGTCCCAGGGGTCCCACCAGGCGGCGCCCGCCGCTAGCGTCCGGGGCCGTGGCGGTCGAACTCTTCGCAGGCATCCCGGTGGCCGACAGGGAGCGCGCCCTCGCCTGGTACGAGCGCTTCCTCGGCGCGGCCCCGGCATTCCTGCCCAACGGCACGGAGGCGGTCTGGGAGATCGCCGAGCACCGCTACCTGTACATCGACGTCCGGCCGCAGCACGCCGGGCACGCGATGCACACCCTCTTCGTCGACGACTTCGAGGCCCGCATCGGCGACATCAGCGGCCGCGGGATCGAGCCGACCGTCCGCGAGACCTACGACAACGGCGTGCGGCACGTGACCTACCACGACCCCGACGGCAACGAGATCAGCTTCGGCGGCGCCCCGCTCGACCCGTGAGCGTCAGTGGATCGTGCGCCCCTCGGCCAGCATCTCCACCAGCGCGGCGATCCGCTTCGCCCGCGTCGCCGGCGTCGTCGCCGTGTGCACCCGCCACAGGACGGCGTACCGGTTGGCCCCGTCGAGCCCGGCGAAGGCCGTCTCCGCCTCCGGTGCCGCCGCCAGCGCGGCCGCGAGGTCGTCGGGCACGGTGATCGTCGCCGGGCCCGCGTAGGCGCGGTCCCAGCGGCCGTCGGCGCGCGCCGCCTCCACCGCGGCCAGCCCGGCCGGGCGCATCCGGCCGGCCTCGAGCAGCCGGCCCACCCAGTCGACGTTCTTCATCGACCACAGGCTCTTCGCCCGCCTCGGGGTGACGCGGATCGTGTAGTGGTGGTCGTCGAGGCGGTTGGCCCGGCCGTCGATCCAGCCGAAGCAGAGCAGCGACTCGACCATCTCCTGCTGCGTGAGCGTCGGCTCCGGGGCGCCCTTCTTGGCGATGACGACGTAGGCGCCCGGCGAGCGCTCGTGCTCGGCCTCCAGCCACTCCTCGAAGGCCGCCTGGTCGGCGAAACGGTGGACGGGCAGGTCGGTGGGGGCGCTCACCCGTCCATCCTGTTTCACCGGCGGGGGCGGGGGCTACCGGCCTGCGGGTGGGACGACGACAGGAGCCGGGGCCCGGCGCGATCTGGCTGGTGCGGCACGGCGAGAGCCTGGGCAACGTCGCCGACGCGCAGGCCCACGAGCAGGGCACCGGGCGGCTCGACCTCGACGTCCGCGACCCCGACGTCGCGCTGTCCGACACCGGCCGGGACCAGGCCCGCGCGCTGGGCCGGTGGCTGGCCGACCTGCCGGCGGCGGAGCGGCCGACCGCCGTCCTGAGCTCGCCCTACGAGCGGGCCCGGACGACGGCAGAGCTGGCCGCCGCGGCGCTCGACCTGCCGGTGCGCACCGACGAGCGGCTGCGCGAGCGCGACCTCGGCGCCTTCGACGGCATGACCGGCGCCGGCATCCGCGAGGAGTACCCGGAGGAGGCGCGCCGCCGCGACCTGCTCGGCAAGTTCTACTACCGCCCGCCGGGCGGCGAGAGCTGGGCCGACGTCGCCCTGCGGGTGCGCAGCCTGCTGGCCACCGAGGCCCTCCGGCACGACGGCGAGCGCCTCTTGCTCGTCGCGCACCAGGCGGTGATCATGGTCTTCCGGTACGTGCTGGAGGACCTCAGCGAGCAAGACGTGCTCGCCATCGACGCCGCCGAACGGGTCGCCAACACCTCTCTCACCCGCTACGAGACCGGGGACGGCGGCCTGCGTCTCGTCGCGTTCAACGCCGTCGACCACCTCGACGCGCAGGACGAGGACGTCACCGAGGAGCCGCATGCCGTCGAGCAGGCCTGACGCCACGCCGGTCACCCCGCCGCTGCTGCGCGGGTGGTCGCTGCCCGAGCCCACGGGCGGCAAGAACTCGCGCGGCTCGATCCTGGTGATCGGCGGCAGCAGCGAGACCCTCGGCGCCGTGCTGCTCGCCGCGGAGGCCGCGCTGCGCGCCGGCGCCGGCAAGCTGCAGGTCGCCACCGCCGAGTCGGTCGCCCCCCACGCGGCCACCGCGCTGCCCGAGGCCCTGGTGCGGGCCCTCCCGCAGAGCGACGCCGGGGCGATCCGGGCCGAGGCGGCCGACGTCGTCCGCGAGCTGGCCGAGTCCGCCGACGCCGTCCTGATCGGCCCCGGCATGGTCGACGTCGAGGAGACCCAGGGTTTCGGCGACCGGCTGCTGCCCCACCTGCGCGGCCCGGTCGCGCTCGACGCCCTGGGGCTGGCCAGCGTCACCGCCGACGTCTCCTGCCTCGAGCACCTCGAGGCCAACGTGGTGCTCACCCCCAACCCGACCGAGCTCGCCATCGCCCTGCACGCGGAGGAGTCGGAGATCGAGGACGACCCCGCCGGGGCCGCGCTCGAGCTCGCCGCGCGGGCCCGGGCCGCCGTGGGGCTGGGCGGCGCGACCTCGTGGGTCGCCTCGTCCGACGGCAAGCTGTGGCGCGACGACAGCGGCGGCGCCGGGCTCGGGGTCTCCGGCTCCGGCGACGTCCGCGCCGGCATCGTCGCCGGGCTGCTCGCCCGCGGCGCCGACCCGGTGCAGGCCGCCGTCTGGGGCTCGCACCTGCACGGCCGGGCGGGGGAGCGCCTGGCGGCCACCATCGGCCGCCTCGGCTTCCTCGCCCGCGAGCTGCCGCGCCAGGTGCCCGCGGTGATCGACGAGATCTCGATCTAGGAGGACCCCGTCCCCCTCACCCCTCGCAGGCTCGGGGAGCCTCTGGACGAAGCCGCCGGCTAGATCTCGGCGCGGAGGATCTCCGCGGCCCGGGCCAGCGAGCGCATCTTGCCCGCTGCCGACGCGCGCGGCAGGTACTTCAGCCCGCAGTCGCTGGAGAGCACCAGCTTGTCGACGTCGACGTCGTCCAGGGCGCGGCGGACGCGGTCGGCGACGACCTCCGGGGTCTCGACCTCCGGCGTGGACAGGTCCAGGACGCCGAGCGCGATCCCCTTGCCCCGCAGCGGCCGCAGCGTCGCCGGGTCGAGGTGCGACTGCGCCGTCTCCACCGAGATCGCGTCGGCCGGGGTGTCGGCGAGCTCGGGCAGGAACGAGTAGCCCTCGGGACGCTCGGACACCATCGCCGCGTAGCCGAAGCACAGGTGCAGGTGCACCGGGCCGGGTGCGCCCTCCAGCGCGCGGGTGACGGCCTCGGCGCCGTACGCACGGGCGACCTCGGGGCGGGCCTGCAACCACGGCTCGTCGATCTGCACGAGGTCGGCGCCGGCGGCGAACAGGTCGGCGATCTCCTCGCGGACGACGTCGGCGTAGGCCAGCGCCAGCGCCCGGTCGTCGCCGTAGTGGTCGTCCTGGGCCTGCTGCGCCATCGTGAACGGTCCCGGCACCGTGATCTTGACGGTCCGGTCGGTGTGGGCGCGGAGGAACTCGACGTCGCGCACCTGGATCGGCGCCGGGCGGCGGAGCTCACCGGTCACCCGCGGCACCGGGATCTCCTTGCCCGACCGGTTGAGCACGGTGCCCGGGTTGTCCAGGTCGATGCCCTCCAGCGCGGTGGCGAAGTGGTTGGAGTACGACTCCCGCCGGATCTCGCCGTCGGTCAGGATGTCGAGCCCCGCCTCCTCCTGCGACCGGATGGCGGCCAGCGTGGCGTCGTCCTGCGCCTCCTCGAGCAGGTCCGGCGGGATCCGCCACAGCTCCTTGGCGCGCACCCGCGGGGGGAACTGGTGGGCCAGCCGGTCGCGGTCGATCAGCCAGTCGGGTTGCGGGAGGCTCCCGACGATCGAGGTGGGCAGCTTCGGCAGCGGTCTCGGCATGGGCCCATCCTCTCGCGAGAAGCCCTCCGCTCTGCCACGGTGTGCGGATGGCGGAGAACTACATCGCGGAGCTCGACTTCGGCGCACCGAAGATCGACGACGCGGCGTTCGTGGCCCCGACGGCGGTGGTCGTCGGCGCGGTGACCATGGGGCCCCGGGCGAGCATCTGGTACGGGGCGGTCGCGCGCGCCGACCACGAGATCATCGACATCGGCGAGGGGTCCAACGTCCAGGACGGCTGCATGCTGCACTCCGATCCCGGCTTCCCGCTGGTGATCGGCCGCGGCGTGACCGTCGGCCACGGCGTCATCCTGCACGGCGCCCAGGTGGAGGACGACGTCCTGGTCGGCATGGGCAGCGTGGTCATGAACGGCGCCCGCATCGGCAGCGGCTCGATCGTGGCCGCCGGCGCCGTCGTCACGCCCGGGACGCAGGTGCCGCCGCGCTCGGTCGTCGGCGGCGTCCCGGCCAAGGTGCTGCGCGAGGCGACCGACGACGACCAGCTGCACATCCGCGGGAACGCCGCCAGCTACACCGACCGCCTCGACACCGCCCGCCGGGTGCGCCCCGTCGTCCGCCAGAAGCTGCCACCGGCGGGCCTGGTGGCCGGCGACTTCGGGCCCGACGACGACAGCCCCTGAGGGGCGCCGCCGGAGAGCCCCGGGGCGCGCCTCACAGCACCTTGGAGAGGAACTCCTTGGTGCGCGGGTGCTGCGGGTCGGTGAGCACCCGCGCCGGGTCGCCGGCCTCGACGACCACGCCGTCGTCCATGAACACGAGGGTGTCGCCGACCTCGCGGGCGAAGCCCATCTCGTGGGTGACGACGACCATCGTCATGCCGTCGGCGGCCAGCCCGCGCATGACGTCGAGCACCTCGCCGACCAGCTCGGGGTCCAGCGCCGACGTCGGCTCGTCGAAGAGCATCAGCGACGGCTCCATGGCCAGCGCGCGGGCGATCGCCACCCGCTGCTGCTGACCGCCGGAGAGCTGGCTCGGGTAGCTGTGCACCTGCCGGGCGAGGCCCACCCGCTCGAGCAGCTCGGTGCCGCGCTCCCGGGCGGCGTCCCGGGCCACCTTCTTGACCTGCACCGGGGCCTCGACGACGTTCTCCAGCGCGGTCATGTGCGGGAACAGGTTGAACCGCTGGAAGACCATGCCGATGTCGCGGCGCTGTGCGGCGACCTCGCGGTCGCGCAGCTCGTGCAGCCGGCCGCCGTGCTCGCGGTAGCCGACCAGGTGCCCGTTGACCCACAGGCGGCCGGCGTCGATCTTCTCGAGGTGGTTGATGCAGCGCAGGAAGGTCGACTTCCCCGAGCCCGAGGGCCCGATGATGCACATGACCTCGCTCGGGGCGACCTCCAGGTCGATCCCCTTGAGCACCTCGACCGAGCCGAACGACTTATGCACGCTCTCGGCCTTCACCATCGGCCCCGTCGACGTGGTGCTGGTCAATGCGTGCTCCCCACCTCGCGGGCCCGGCGCGCCGCCCGCTGGGCCCGGGTCTCCCGGCCGCCGAAGCCGCGGCTGAACCGCCGCTCCAGGAAGTACTGGCCGACCATCAGCACGCTGGTCAGCGCCAGGTACCAGAGGATCGAGGCCACGGCCATCGGGATGATCTGGAACGTGCGGCTGCCGATGGCGCGCAGCTGGAAGTTGAGCTCGCTGGTCACCGGCACCGCGATGAGCAGCGAGGTGTCCTTGAGCATCGCGATCGTCTCGTTGCCGGTCGGCGGGATGATCACCCGCATCGCCTGCGGCAGCACGATCCGGCGCATGGTCCGGCCGCGGCTCATCCCCAGCGCGCTGGCCGCCTCGGCCTGGCCGGGGTCGACCGACTGGATGCCGGCCCGCACGATCTCGGCCATGTAGGCGCCCTCGGACAGCGCCAGGCCGAGCAAGCCGGCGGTGAAGCCCGCGAAGATCTGGTTGCCGTCCAGGGAGAGGAACCGCCAGTCGGCGTCGAAGCCGAACAGGTCCATCAGCTGCTGGTCGAACGGGAAGCCCAGGTCGTAGGTCGCGTAGAGGGCGCCCAGGTTGGCGATGAAGAACAGCAGCACGTAGCGGGGGATCGCGCGGAAGAACCAGACGAACACCCACGCGGTCCCAGAGAGGACCGGGTTCGGCGAGAGCCGCATGACGGCCAGCAGGATCCCCAGCAGGATGCCGATGACCATGGCCGCCACCGTCATGATCAGCGCCGTCCGGGCCCCCCGGAGGACGGGCTCGCTGAACATGTTGTCGAGCATGAAGTCCCACTGGAACACCGGGTTGGTGGCCAGCATGTGGACGAACATCGCGAACAGCACCGCGATGACGGCGGTGGCGACCCACCGGCCGGGATGACGGACCGGCACCGCCTTGATCGGAGCAGGCGGTGCCGGTCGCGTCGTCGTCGTCTCGGAGGACATGGGGGAGGGACGTCAGCCGACGGCCGGGTTGACCTCGGGCGTGTCGATGGCGCCGTCCTCGACACCCCAGTTGGTGAGGACCTCCTCGTAGGCGCCCTCCTCGATCAGCGCGGCCACCGCGGCGCGGACGGCCTCGGCGAACTCCGCCTGGTCCTGCGGGATCACGTAGCCGTACGGGGCGGCGTCGTAGATGTCGCCGAGCAGTTCCAGCTGGCCGTCGGTCTGCTGCACGGCGTAGGCCATGACGGGGGAGTCGGCCAGGCCGGCGGCCACGCGGCCCGACGCGATCGCGGCGGTGGCGTCGCTCTGCGCGTCGAACTGCTCGATGGTGATCGGCTCCTCGCCGGCCGCCTCGCACTCCTCCGAGCGGGCGGTCAGGTCGTCGACCTGCACGGTGCCGCGCTGGACGGCGATCGACAGGCCGCAGGCGTTGTCGGGGTCGACGCCGTCGGGGTTGTCGGCGCGCGTCGCCCACTGGGTGCCGGCCTGGTAGTAGCTGACCATGTTCACCTGGCCGAGGCGCTCCTGGTTGATGGTGAACGACGAGACGCCCACCTCGTACCGGCCGGAGCTGACGCCGGCGATGATCGAGTCGAAGGCCGCCGTCTCGAACTCGGCCTCGAGCCCCAGCTTCTGCGCGACCAGCGTGAACAGGTCGACGTCGAAGCCGATGATCGTCTCGCCGTCCTCGTCGAGGAACTCGCTGGGCGCGTAGGTGCTGTCGGTGCCGACGGCGATGACGCCGTCCTCGGCGATGGCCTCGGGCACCATGGCGGCGAGCGCCTCGTCGGCCTCGACGCTCGGCAGCGACGCCGTGGGCGAGCTGGCGCTGCCGCCGCCCTCGCCGGAGCCCGAGGAGGAGTCGGAGGAGTCGTCGCCGCCGCAGCCGGCCACGGCCAGGACGGTGACGAGCGCGGCGGCCACTGCGGCCGGACGCCGGGACAGGGAGCGGAAGTTCACCGCGGGTTCTCCTTCACGTGGTTCGACGCGACGATCTTGCCCTGTGGACCCCCGTCGTGCGCCGCAGGGGCGCCATATTCCCTCAACCGGTGGGCGTGGTGGTGTCGGGCGCCGTCGTCGTCCGGGGGACCGTCGAGGTGCTCGTCCCGGGGGTCGGCGTCGGGCCGGTCGTCGTGGTGGGGGCGGTCTCCTCCTCGGGCGGCGTCGTGGTCCCGGTCGTGGTCTCCTCCGCCGGCGCCTCGGACGTGGTCGGCGTGGACCCGGGCGCCTCCGACGTCGGAGCCGGGGGCGGGGTGGTCGTCGTCGCCGGCGGGGCGGTCGAGCCGACGGTGCCGGTGCCACCCGTCGTGCTCGTGCCCGTCGCCGCCGGGTCGGGCCGGACGGACAGGTAGAGCGCGAAGACGGCGACGAACAGCACGGCCAGCACGACGGTCGAGGTCCGCGCCGGCCCCACGTGCGACGGCACGTTGCCGAAGCGCCAGCGCGACCGCGGTGGCGCGGTGCTCACGGTGGGGCCCGCGGGCACCTCCGTGCGGCGCTGCTCCTCCCCCGGCGTCGTCACCGCAGCACCTGCGTCGGGGCCTCGCCGTCCTCCGACTGCGGCGGCAGGACCAGCCCCTCCCGCCGGAAGGCGAGCACGATCCGGGCGCGCAGGTCGCGGCCCACCTCGAACTGCTTGCCGGGCAGGGTGCGCGCCACCACGCGCACGTTGACCTGGTCGATGTCGAGGCTCTCCACGCCCATGACGCTCGGCGGGTCGAGCAGCAGCTTGTTCAGCGCCGGGTCGCGGAAGGCCTCGTCGCCGACGGTGCGCAGGATCTCGCTCACCCGGGCGACGTCGCTGGACGTCGGCACCGGGACGTCGACCACCGCGCGGGCCCAGTCGCGGGAGAGGTTGACGACCTTGACGATCTGGCCGTTCGGGATGGTGATGACCTCGCCGTTCACCGAGCGCATGCGGGTGATCCGCAGGGTGACGTCCTCGATCGTGCCGGTGGCCGCCTCCGCCGCCCCGGTGACCGCGATGGCGACGACGTCGCCGAAGCCGTACTGCCGCTCGGTGATGATGAAGAAGCCGGCCAGGACGTCGCCGACGATCCGCTGGGCGCCGAAGCCCAGGCCGACGCCGAGCACGGTGGCCGGTGCGACCAGGCCGGTGATCGGCACCCCGAGCCGGTCGAGCACGAAGAAGACCGCGATGGCGTAGATCAGCACGATCGCCGTCCACTGCAGCACCTGGGTCAGCGAGTGCCGGTGCTTGGCCGCCTCCGACCGGACCAGCGCGTCGCCGCCGGTCGAGCGGGCGTCGATGCGCGAGGTCACCTTGCCGCCGGTCCACGACACGAACCGGGCCAGCAGGATCGAGCCGAGGACGATCAGCACGACCTCGAGCCCCCGACCGGTCACCCAGTCGCGGACGTCGTCGAGCGGAGCGATCGCGAGAGTCTCCATCGGCTCCCCAGCCTCCCCGGCCGGTGATCATCTCGCCAGCCGGTGGCTCCTCAGCGCGGCTCGACGAACAGCGCGTGCGAGGACCGGCCGATGCGGCCGCGGGTGTCGTAGAGATCGGCGAAGCACTGCGCCGCGCCGGTGCCGCCGAGGGTCGTCCGGGCGTCCATGCCCAGCCACTCCCCCGCCGGCGGCCGGTGCAGCGCCACCGAGAGGTCGACGTTGGCGAAGGTGTGCTCCCGCCAGTCCAGCTCGGTCGAGATGCCGCTGGCGGCGTCGGTCATCACCAGCAGGTGCTGCAGCGGGGTGATCGGCTCCCCCTCGACCAGCGCGCAGGCGGGGCGCGTCCACGCGGCGGCCGGCCCCGGCCCGTTGAAGGTGCCCGACACGAAGCGCCAGTCCAGCGCCCGGTGGTAGGCGACGTCGGTGGTGAAGAACCCGGCCACCTCCGGCCGGCCGTCGCCGGGTCCGGGGATCGCGAGCGGCGCCTCCGTCGCCGGCCCGCCCTCGACCACCCGCATCCGCCAGGCCGACAGCCGCATCAGCGGGCGGTCCCCGGTGTCGAGGGTCGCCTCGACGAGCTCGATCCGGCGGCCCGGGCGGACGACGGTCGACCGCAGCCGCACCGGCCCCACCGGCACCGGCGCGAAGATGTCGTAGGCCAGCCGCACGGTCTGCCCGCCGGCGATGCCGCTCGCCCGCTCGGCCTCGCGCAGCAGCAGCGCCGCCGGCGGCCCCGCGTGCTGCAGCCCCGGGTCCCAGGGGCCGATGGTCAGCCCGGTGGCGACGAAGCCGTCGTCCGCCGGGACGTACAGGGCGGCAGGCAGGTCCATGCCGGCAGTCTGCCGCGCCCGCTCACCGGCCGGACCTGCGGTTCTCCCACACGGCGAACGCCGTCCAGCCGGCCGCGGCGACGGCGGCGAGGATCCACAGCCAGCGCAGCGACTCCCCCGCGTTGGACAGCGCCAGCAGGACGGCGACCACGGTCACCGAGCCGGCCAGCGGCGCGGTGCGCAGCAGCTGCCCGAAGGTGTCCGGCGGGGGGATCGCCACGAACACCACCGTCGCCGCGACCAGCAGCAGCGCGCAGACGGCGGCGGCCAGGCCCGACCCCACGCCGAACTCGTCGGGCAGCGTGAACGCGCCGACGCCGGTCAGCACCGCGCCGACCGCCAGCCAGAGGAGCAGCAGCTTGCGCCGCCGCGACCACGGTGCCCGGCCGGGCGGTGGCGGTCCCCACGGGGGTGAGCTCATCGGCCGTTCTGCTCGCAGGCCGCCCGCAGCAGGGCGCGGACCTCCCCGTCGACGTCGCCCGGGCTGCCGAGCGAGACCTCGTGCGTCGCCTGCCCGGGCGCCGCCGACGGCGGGTCGACGTAGCGCAGGCCGAGGTCGAGGCGGGTGGCCGTGGCCGCCGCGGGGGCGGCGAACACCGGGCGCAGCCCGGCCCGCGCGCCGGTGTACTGCCCGTCGACGTACTGCTCGACGGTCGGCCGCTGCCACCCCGCGGCGCGGGCGGCGGCGTCGGCGATCGCCCGCTGGCTGTTCTGCTTCACGCCGTGCACGTCCTCGAGCCACCGGCGGACGGCGTTCTGGTCCAGCGGGTCGATGCCGGAGGTGCCCACGGGGGCCACCCGCTCGTCGAGGCCCCGGCCGGTGCGCTCGGCCATCGAGTCGGTGACCGCGCTCATCATGTCCTCGGGACCGGGCACGGCACCGACGGTAGACCGGTCGGTTGAGACCCTCAATTCATGATCGGATCCGTGCCGGAACCTTGTAGGCGGTACCCGGGGTTACCTATCGTGACCGGACGGGGACCGCCGATCCGGGGGGAGCAGGGCATGGTCCTGTCGCACGAGTGGGACGTCTCGCGGCGCTTGGTGCGCGCACCGGCCAACCGCCGGCCGTGGTGGGTCTCCCACCCCGTCCCCGAGCCGCCCCCGATCGGGCTGGACGCCGAGTCGGGCGGCGCCCGGGTCGTGGTCCGGGTCTCGGGCGAGATCGACGCGCTCACGGCGCCGCACCTGGAGGCCTTCGTCGCCGGCCGCTCGCTGGCCGGCTGCACCGTGCTCGAGCTCGACCTCGCCGACGTCACCGCCATCGCCTCGGCCGGGCTGTCGGCGCTGCTGGAGCTGCGCCGGTGGTGCCAGCAGCGCGGCATCGAGCTGCGGCTGCGCGGCGCCCAGCGCTCGGTGTGGCGGGTCTTCGAGCTGACCGGCCTGCACCGGGTGTTCCCCGAGGGCGACGGCCCGGCGGGCCCGGGGCCGACCCAGGACCTCGCGCTCTTCTGACCCGGTGGGCGGCGCCCCGGGCGGTGCTGCCCGGGACGCCGGCCGCGGTCAGGTGAGCGGCTGCGCCTCGGTGAGGTAGCCGGCGAGCTCCTCCATGTAGGCCGCCTGCGCCCGTTAGTCCATGCCGAGGTACTTCCACGGGTAGAGCTGGTCGGCCTGGACGGCGGGGAGCAGGGCGGCGGTCGGCTGCTGGGCGTACTCCTCGGGCGCCATGCTGAACCGCAGCGAGTACAGGATCACGTCGCTGGGGTGGTCCGGGACCTCCTCCCAGCCGACCGTGTGCCAGAAGTAGTCGTCTCCGTCGCGGACGTCGACGAAGTCCACCCCGAGGTCCTCGTAGAGGTGCAGCGACGGGTCGTCGGCGGCGATGGCCATCCACCAGCCGTCGGACGGCGTGGCGTAGACCGGCAGCACGGTGACCTCCGACGACGCCGCCGCCTCGGAGAGGGTCGCCGACGCCGCCTCGTAGTCCTCGCGCAGCTGGGCCAGCTCGCCGCTGCCGAAGTCGACGCCGAGGGACTCGGCGAGCTCGACGGTGCGTTCGATGACGTCGTCGGCCGAGCCCCGCCAGGCGATGGAGACCACCGGCGCGATCTCGCCCACCTGCTCCTGCTGCTCGATCGACTCGAAGCCGTACGACGGCTGCTCGGGGTCGAGGGTGCCCTCGGCGTCGGTCGGGTAGACCGACGTGACGATCAGGTCCGGCTCGGCGGCGGCGAGGGCCTCCAGGTCGATCTGGCCGTAGCTGGTGCCCACGATCGCGAGGTCGCCGAGGTCCTTGCCCTCGAACGCGACGTCGTCCTCGGCGGAGGTCTGGCCGAAGGACGCCACCGGCTCGATGCCGTAGTTCCACAGCGAGGCGATGACGTCGGTGAGGCCGGCGATGCGGGTCGGCACCTCGTCGAGCTCGACGGTGCGGCCGAGGTCGTCGGTGAACTCCCAGCCGCCGGGGTCCTCGGCGGTGGTGCCGCCGTCGTCCGAGCCGCCGCAGGCGGTCGCCGTCAGGGCCAGGCCCGCGGCCAGCAGGCCGCCGACCAGGCGGCGGGTTCGAGTGCGCAACGCCAACTCCTGTCGATCGGGCCGGGACGGTCTTCCCGGCGTGCGGCGGGTTAGGTTAGCCTTCCCTTCAGACCGGTCGACGAGCAGTCCAGGGGTGCGCGGATGAGCGAGGCAGCAGTGGCCACGGCCACCGAGGTGGTCTCCGAGGTGGTCGCAGCCCCGGCCTACCGGTTCTTCCGGACGACCGTGCTGCGCTCGGTCCGGCTCTCCCCCTCGTTCGTGCGGCTGACCCTCGGCGGCCCCGAGCTGGCCGGCTTCGGCGCGGCCGGCGACGACCAGCGGATCAAGTTCGTGCTGCCCCGCGACGGGCAGCCGTTCGCCGAGCTGATGAGCTCCGGTGCCGGCTGGTACGCCGACTACTGCGCCCTGCCCGACGAGCGCCGCCCGTTCCTGCGCACCTACACCGTGCGCGCGTTCCGCCCCGAGCCGGCCGAGCTGGACGTCGACGTCGTCCTGCACGGGCTGGAAGACGGGCACTCCGGTCCCGCGGCCACCTGGGCCGCAGCGGCCGCCCCCGGGGACGAGCTGGTGGTCCTCGGGCCCGACCGCCCCGGCCGCGGCCGCGCCTGGGCCGCCGAGTGGGCGCCCCCGGCGTCGGCCCGCACCCTCGTGCTGGCCGGCGACGAGACCGCCGTCCCGGCGATCGCCGCGATCCTGGCCGGGCTGCCGGCCGGCCGCCGCGTGGTCGCGCTGCTCGAGGTGCCGACCCCGGGTGACGCGCTGAACCTGGCGGGGGAGTCGGGCGCCGACGTCCGCTGGCTGCCCCGCGGCGACGCCCCCGTCGGCACGCTGCTCGCGCCCGCGGTCGACGTCGCGCTCGCCGAGCTCGGCATCGCGCACCGCGCGGCGGCCGAGGCCGACCTGCCGGACGTCGACGAGGCCACGCTGTGGGAGGTCCCCGACGCCGACCCGGTGTCGACCTGCTACGCGTGGCTGGCCGGCGAGGCGGGCGTGGTCAAGCGGCTGCGCCGGCGGCTGGTCAGCGAGCTGGGCGTGCCGCGGGGCGCGGTGGCGTTCATGGGCTACTGGCGGCAGGGTGCCGCGGCCCTGGGCTGACCCGCGCTCAGCGCAGCCGGCGCACCGGGACCACCATCGGCGTCCCGGTCACCGGGTCGGGCACCACCCGCGCCTCGAGGTCGAACACGTCGGCCAGCAGCTGCTCGGTGAGCACCTCCCCCGGCGTCCCCGAGCCGACCAGGACGCCGTCCTTCATGGCGACGAGCCGGCCGGCGTAGCGCGCGGCCAGGTTCAGGTCGTGCAGGACGACGACGACGGTCCGGCCGCGCTCGGCGTGCAGCCGGGCGACGAGCTCCAGCACGTCGATCTGGTGCGACAGGTCGAGGTAGGTCGTCGGCTCGTCGAGCAGCAGCAGGTCGGTGCCCTGGGCCAGCGCCATCGAGATCCACGCCCGCTGCCGCTGGCCGCCGGAGAGCGCGTCGACCGGCCGGTCGGCCAGGTCGGCCATGTCGGTCCAGGCCAGCGCCTCGCTCACCGCGGCCTCGTCGTCGCGCGACCACTGGCGCAGCCAGCTCTGGTGCGGGTAGCGGCCGCGCGCGACCAGGTCGGCGACGGTGAGCCCCTCCGGGGCGGTCGGCGTCTGGGGCAGCAGACCGAGGACCTTGGCCACCTCGCGGGTCGGCTGCTCGAAGATCGACCGCCCGTCGAGCAGCGTGCGCCCGGCCGCGGGGCGCATCAGCCGGCCCAGCGCCCGCAGCAGCGTGGACTTGCCGCAGCCGTTCGGGCCGACGATCGCCGTGAACGACCCCTCGGTCAGCTCGAGGTCGAGGTCGTCGACGACGACCTTGGTGTCGTAGGCCAGCCGCAGGCCCTCGGCGGCGAGCCGGACGCGCCCGGCCCTGGCGGTGCCGGCGCCGGAGGAGGGGAGGGTCGAGGTCACAGGGTGGTTCGCCGCCTTCCGCGGACCAGGAGCCAGAGCAGGTAAGGGGCGCCGATCGCGGCGGTGAGGATGCCGACCGGCAGCGCCGTCGGCAGGACGGTGCGCGCGACCAGGTCGGCCCCGACCACGAGGGTGGCGCCGAGCAGGCCGGCGGCCAGCAGCGGCGGCCGCGGCCCGCCGGTCAGCCGGACGGCGATCTGCGGCACGACCAGGGCGACGAACGCGATCGGCCCGGCGGCGGCCACCGCGGCGGCGGTCAGCGCGATCGCGACCAGGACGACGGCGGCCTGCGCCCCGGTCACCCGGACGCCGAGCCCGCGGGCGGTGTCGTCGCCGAACTGCAGGACGCCGAGCGCGCGGCTGGTGAGCAGCGCCAGCGGGACGAGCACCGCGAGGCTGACGCTCAGCGCGCCGGCCTGCTCCCAGGTGCGGGCGTTGAGCGAGCCGGTGAGCCAGACGTACGCGGCCGCGGCGTCCCAGATCTGGGCCTCGGTGAGCAGCCAGTCGATCAGCGCCTGGAACCCGGCCCACAGCGCGATGCCGACCAGCACCAGCCGGTAGCCGTTGATGCCGGCCCGCCACGCCAGGAGGAACAGCAGGGTGCCCGCGACGAAGGCGCCGACCAGCGCGGCCAGCGGGATGCCCACCGCGCCGAGCACCGAGCCGGCCGTCGAGGCGCCGCCGCCGATCACGATCGCGGCCACCGCGCCCAGGGAGGCGCCCTCCGTGATGCCGAGGACGTCGGGGGAGGCCAGCGCGTTGCGGGAGAAGGTCTGGAACAGCGCCCCGGCCATGCCCAGCGCCATGCCCACGAGCAGGCCGACGACGATCCGCGGCGCGCGCAGCTCGACGACGACGAACCGCTGGCCCTGCTCGCCGAGGCCCACCAGCGCGCGCAGGACGTCGGTCACCGGGATCGGGTAGTCGCCGCGGCCCAGGCTCAGCGCCGACAGCAGCACCAGCAGCGCCAGGGTGACCAGCGGGACGAGCACCGCCCGCCAGCGGACGACGGCCGACAGCGGCCCGAGCCGCACCACCCCCGGCGGGCGGACCCGCGGGGCCGGGCGGTCGAGGGTGGCGGTCACACGGAGACCAGCCTGCGGCGGCGGATGAGCGCGATGAAGAACGGCGCCCCGACGACGGCCAGCACGATGCCGACCTGCAGCTCCGCCGGGCGGACGACGACCCGGCCGAGCACGTCGGCGAAGAGCATCAGGACGGCGCCGAGCAGGGCCGAGCAGGGCACCAGCCACCGGTTGTCCGGGCCGGTGAAGGCGCGCGTGATGTGCGGCGTCATCAGCCCGAGGAAGCCGATCGGCCCGCAGGCCGCGGTGGCCGCGCCGGCGAGGAGGGTGATGGCGAGCAGCCCGACGGCGCGGGCCAGCCAGATGCGCTGCCCTAGGCCGCGGGCGACGTCCTCGCCGAGGCCGAGCAGGTTCAGCGCCGGCGCGTTCGCCACGGCCAGGACCAGCCCGACGAGCAGGAACGGGGCGACCTGCCAGGCGACGGAGGCGTCCCGGCCGGCGAGCGCGCCGACCACCCAGAACCGGTAGCTGTCGAGGGTCTGCTCGTCGCTGACCAGGATCCCGCGGATCAGCGCGAACAGCAGCGCCGACAGCGCCGCCCCCGCCAGCGCCAGGGTCACCGGGGTGGGGCCGCCGCGGCCGACCGAGCCGATGGCGAAGACCAGCACCGTGCCGAGCAGGGCGCCGGCGAAGGCGAACCAGACGTACCCGGCCGGCGCCCGGACGCCGAGCAGGAAGATCGCCAGGACGACGGCGAGCGACGCCCCCGCGGTGATGCCGAGCAGGCCCGGGTCCCCGAGCGGGTTGCGCGTGTGGCCCTGCATGAGCGCGCCGGCCGCGCCCAGCGCCGCGCCGACCAGGAGGCCGAGCAGCGTGCGCGGCAGGCGCAGCTCGCGGACGATGACCGCCTCCTCGCCGGTCCACGACGGGTCGGTGAGCGCCCGCCACACCTCGGGCAGCCCGATGGCGCGGGTCCCCACGGCGGTGCTGAGCGCCGCGGCGACCACGACCAGCGCGGCGAGGACGAGCAGCAGGCCCAGCCGCCGGCGGGTGCCGTCCCGCGGCGCGGTGCCGGCCCCGGCCGGGGCCGTCCGCCCGGCGGAGCCGGCGGGGGCCTCGGCGGTCACGAGCGGCTCCGGTGGACGAGGGCAGGCAAAAGGAAGCCTTACCTTACTTCGCGCCTGCGTCCGACGGGAACCGGGCAGCCCCGCTGCGGATCGGGCCGTCCGCGGGCGCCCGCAGCTACGATCACGACCGTCGAACCCGTCGCGGACGACGGGTCCAGCAGGAGGGTGGTGCACGGTGACGGTCCGGACCGGCGTGGTGCTGGACGACGTCTCGCGGGCGATCATCGAGCAGCTCCAGGAGGACGGCCGCCGTCCCTACGCCCGCATCGCCGCCGCGGTGGGGTTGTCGGAGGCCGCCGTCCGGCAGCGGGTCCAGCGGCTGCTCGACGCCGGCATCGTGCAGATCGTCGGGGTGACCGACCCGATGCAGGTCGGCTTCGCCCGGCAGGCCATGGTCGGCGTCCGCACCCGCGGCGACACGCGCAAGGTCGCCGACGCGCTGGCCGCCTTCGACGAGGTCGACTACGTCGTGGTCACCGCCGGCTCCTTCGACGTGCTGGTCGAGGTCGTCTGCGAGGACGACGACCGCCTGCTCGACACGGTCAGCCGGATCCGCGACGTCGAGGGCGTGGAGTCGACCGAGACGTTCGTCTACCTGGGGCTGCGCAAGCAGACCTACGCCTGGGGCACCCGCCGTCCCGACGCCCCGGTCGCCGCCGACCTCTGAGCGCGGGTCGGTCAGGCGGCCCCCAGGCCCAGACGGCGGCGGGCGGCGTCCTCCGAGGGGCTGCGCGGGCCGAGCGCGACCTGCAGCGCCCGCAGCTCCAGCCGGGTGACCGCCAGCTGCCCCCGCTCGGCCAGCCCGCCGGCCCCGCGGCCGGGCACGCCGGCGAACGGCGCCACCGACGGCGACACCAGCACCCCCGCCGCCGCGGACAGCCCGGCGTAGAACACCCGCTCGGCGGCGCCGAGACCGGGCGGGGCGGAGAGGAAGGCGCGCAGGTCGGCCGGCACCGGCTCCAGCGACGGGACGCACGCCGCCAGCGCCTCGGCCAGCTCGGCGGCCGAGCGCGGCAGGTCGGTGGCGCCGAGCGCCTCGGCGCTGCGCGCCCAGTCGGCGACGTAGGCGTCGGGCCAGCGCCGGCCGAAGCGGCTCATGTCCCGGCCGACGGCGAGCTGCGCGGCGAGGAAGGCGTCGGTGAAGGCCAGGTGCACCCAGCGCAGCAGCTCCGGGTCGCCGGCGGAGTAGGTCCGGCCGCGCTCGTCGGTGCCGGCGACCCGGCGGTGCATCGCCCGTACCCGCGCCGCTTCGCGCTCGGCCAGCTCGGCGGAGCCGAACGTCGTCACCACCAGCCAGCGGGCGGTGCCGGCCAGCCGCTGCCACGGGTCGTCCCGGTAGGCCGAGTGCCCCTCGACGCCGGCCAGCGCGAGCGGGTGCGCGGCCTGGCCGAGCAGCGCCGTCACGCCGCCGACCAGCGTGGACAGGTCGCCGTGCACCCGCCAGACCACGCCGTCGGGCTCGAACCAGCCGGGTCCCCCGCCGAGGCGGCCGATGTCGCGGACCCAGGCGGGGGTGCCGGACGGGTCGCCGGAGACGCGGGACCGGAAGGCGGACCGGGCGCCCTCGAGGAACGGCGAGGCCAGGGCGGGGAGGAGGTGCACCCCGCCCAGCCTGCGCTCAGCTCTCGATGTTCGCCATGACGTGCTTGATCCGGGTGTAGTCCTCGAACCCGTACATCGACAGGTCCTTGCCGTAGCCGGAGTGCTTGAACCCGCCGTGCGGCATCTCGGCGACCAGCGGGATGTGCGTGTTGATCCACACGCAGCCGAAGTCCAGCCGCTTGCTCATCCGCATGGCGCGGCCGAAGTCCCTGGTCCAGACGCTCGAGGCCAGCCCGTACTCCACGCCGTTGGCCCAGCGGACCGCCTCGTCCTCGTCGGTGAACCGCTGCACGGTGATGACCGGGCCGAAGATCTCCCGCTGCACCATCTCGTCGTCCTGGCGCAGCCCGGCGACGACGGTGGGCTCCACGAAGAAGCCGCGGTCGCCCTGCCGGTGACCGCCGGCGGTGATCTCGGCGTGGTCGGGTGCGCGGTCGAGGAAGCCGGTGACGTGCGCGAGCTGGTTGGCGTTGTTCACCGGCGGCACCAGCGCGTCCTCGTCGCCGGCGCCCTTCTCGAACGTGGTCGCGGTGTTCCGCGCCTGCTCGCTGAGCGCGGCGACGAAGTCGTCGTGGATGCCCGGCCCGGCCAGCACGCGGGTGGCGGCGGTGCAGTCCTGCCCGGCGTTGAAGTAGCCGGCGATC
The DNA here is from genome assembly GCF_054050715.1 of Blastococcus sp. SYSU D00669. Lineage (NCBI taxonomy): Bacteria > Bacillati > Actinomycetota > Actinomycetes > Geodermatophilales > Geodermatophilaceae > Blastococcus > Blastococcus sp. SYSU D00669. The sequence goes on along the minus strand of NZ_JBJGZV010000003.1, from coordinate 71,433 downwards.
GCGATGTTCTCCGCGGCCGCCTCGAGGTCGGCGTCGTCGAACACGACCACCGGGGCCTTGCCGCCGAGCTCGAGGTGCACCCGCTTGAGGTCGTGCGAGGCGGCCTCGGCCACCTGCATGCCGGCGCGCACCGAGCCGGTGATCGCCACCAGCTGCGGGATCTCGTGCGTCACCAGCGCCCGGCCGGTGTCGCGGTCGCCGCAGACCACGTTGAGCACGCCCGCCGGGAACGCCTCGGCGGCCAGCTCCGCCAGCCGCAGCGTGGTGGCCGGGGTGGTGTCGGACGGCTTGAGGACGACGGTGTTGCCCGCGGCCAGCGCCGGCCCGATCTTCCAGACCGCCATCATCATCGGGTAGTTCCACGGCGTGACCTGGCCGACGACGCCGATCGGCTCCCGCCGGATCCACGACGTGTGGCCCTTCATGTACTCGCCGGCCGCCTTGCCCTCCAGCGTCCGCGCGGCCCCGGCGAAGAACCGGAGCTGGTCGACCATCGGCGGGATCTCCTCGCTGGCCGTCAGCGCGATCGGCTTGCCGGTGTTGCGGCTCTCCAGCTCGACCAGCTCGTCGGCGTGCTCCTCGACCAGGTCGGCCAGCTTCAGCAGGGCCTTCTGCCGCTCCGACGGCGTGGCGTCGCGCCAGGTCTCGAACGCGTCGGCGGCCACCCGGTAGGCGCGGTCGACGTCCTCCTCGGTGGAGACCGGTGCGGTCGCGAACACCTCCCCCGTGGCCGGGTCGACCAGGTCGGACCGGCGCCCGTCGGCGGCGTCGACGTGCTCGCCGCCGACGAAGTTGCGCAGCTCCAGCTTGTCGCTCACGACCGTCCTCCATGCTCTCGGTGGGCGCCCTGCACTCCACCGGTGAATCGCCGGGTTGTCAACGGAACCAGTGGTGCAAGCGTACGGATCACGCGGAAACCGTCGTCCCGTCGCCGCCGTCCAGCTCGGCCAGCAGCTCCGAGCCGGTCACCACCTTCGTCGCGAAGTGCCGGTGCATCCAGTCGAGGTGGTCGTGCCGGCTGCGCATGATCCGCAGCGTGTCCCAGTTCGGGAACACCTGCTGCAGCACGTGCACCTGCATCAGCCGGGGGTCGACCTCGTAGACGTGCTCGAAGGTCGTCTGCGCGACCTCGCTGACGCGCAGCGGCTGCGGCGGGGTGTGCTGCTCGGCGAAGCGGTACGGGGCGGTCGCGGCCGGGCCGGCGGGCTGGTCATCGGTTCTCATCGGTCGTGTCCCTCCCGTAGGCGCGGTCGAGCAGGTACTTGCCCGGGTTCATGACGTTGTTCGGGTCGAGCGCGCGCTTGACCTCGAGCATCACGTCGAACCCCTTGCCCAGCTCCTGCGGCAGCAGGTCGACCTCACCCTCGCGGCAGGAGCCGTGGCAGGCGCTCATCGACCCGCCGTTCGCGATCGCCACCGCCGCGATGTCGCGCTTGGCCTGCACCCACGCGGCCCAGGCGGCGTCGTCCAGGCGCTGCTCCCAGATGCCGACGTCGATCTCGGTGAGGTAGTCGACCCCGGTGTTCGCCGAGGTGTAGGCGAACATCCCCCAGTCGTCGAACACGTCGGTCTTGCGCCGCAGGTCGGCGACGATCTCGTGCCAGGCCTTGCTCACCGCCGGGACGGCCGAGTAGTTGACCGCGGCGTCCTCGCAGTGCCACGACATCGGGATGACCTGGCCGTCCTTGGTCCGGCCGTGCAGGGGGGTGGCGTACCGGTCGTGCCGGGCCGCCCAGTCGCCCTCGGAGATCTCGTCGCCCAGGTAGCGCGCGTTGTGCTCCTTGGCGATCCGGAACAGCCGCCGGCCGCCGGCCCGCACCTCGTCCTCGTAGCCGTACATCACCGCGCAGACCAGCGCGCGGACGTCGGCCGGCTGCGGGATGTACGCCTCGTCGTCGCGGCGCAGGTAGGCGACCTTGTGCTCGTCGAAGAGCACCGCACCGGCGAACGTGGCCACCCCGGCCCGGGCCAGCGCGCCGACGCAGGCGTACGCGTCGTCGTAGTTGTCGAACGACCAGAACGGCGAGAGCTCGGCCTCGGGCTTGGGGAAGAGCTTGAGCGTCGCCTTCGTCGCGATGCCCAGCGTGCCCTGGTGCCCCATGAACAGGTGCTTGAGCTGGTACCCGCTGGAGCTCTTGCTGATCTTCTGCCCGATGCCGTCGCCGACGTGCAGCACCTCGCCGGTGGGCAGCACGTGGTCGAAGCTGAGCACCAGGTCGCGGGTGTGCCCGTAGCGGGCGCCGATCAGCGACCAGCCGCTGGTGCCGATCCGGCCGCCGACCAGCGAGCACGGGTAGGACGCCGGGTCGTCCGGGTAGAACAGCCCGTGCTGGGCCAGCCGCTCGTTGAGCTTGAGCATGTTGATGCCGGTGCCCACGGTGACCGTGCGGTTGACCAGGTCCAGCTCGTGGATCTGGTTCATCTTCTTGACGTCGACGACGATGCCGCGGCGCATCGGGACGGCGCCGTCGGTCAGGCCGGTGCCGCCGTCGCGGGGGACCACGGGGATCCGCAGGTCGTTGGCGATCTTCACGACGGCCGCGACCTGCTCGGTGGAGGTGGGCATCACGACGACGTCGGGCACCCGCTCCGACCAGCGGTGCACGGGGAAGGGCGCGGGCACCCGGGCGCGGTTGTAGCGGTCGGTCTTGGCCAGCAGGATCTGATCGTCGCCGAGGACGGGACGCAGGGCCGTCACCAGGGTGGCGAGGGCGGCGTCGTCGAGCGGCTCGCGCGTGAAGGGCGCGGGTTCGGTGATCGTCATGGTCAGTGCCCCCCGCACCCGCAGCCGCCGGACCCGTTGCCGCAGCCGCCGCCGCAGCCGCCCCCGCCGCAGCCACCGCGGCTGCTGCCCCGCTCCCGCCGGGCGCGGCCGGGGACGCCGGTGCGCTCCTGCGCCAGCCGGCGGTCGCCGACGTCGCCGCGCGAACCGCCGACGGTGATGCCGAGCGACTGCGCGAAGAGCTCGTGCAGGTCGACGACGTCGATGTCCTCCGCGTCGCCGGCCTCCGACAGCGGCCGCTCCGACCACGGGCAGGCGCTGACCAGGGTGTCGACGTCGAGCTCGGCGGCGCGCTCGAGCCGCGCCGCGCTGATCTTCGCGGTGAGCTCGGGCTTCTCGACGGGCAGGCCGCCCCCGCCGCCGGAGCAGTAGGACCACTGGGTGACCCGGTCGACGTCCTCGAACCGCAGGCCGGGGATGGCCCGCAGCAGCTCGCGGGGCTCCTGCCAGATGCCCTTGCGCTTGTTGAGCCGGCAGGGGTCGTGGTACGTGATCGCCCGGTCGACCGGCACGCTCGGCGTCAGCCGGCCCTCGCGCAGGAGCTGGGCCAGGACGTCGAGGACGAGGACGACCTCGATGTCGAACTCCTCGCCGAAGTACTTGGGGTAGTCCTCGGTGAAGCTGATGTAGTCGTGCGGGTCGAGCACCAGCACCCGCCTGGTGCCGGTGGCCCGCCAGTTGTCCAGGTTGTGCCGGGCGAACCGCTGGGCCTGCTCGGCGTAGCCCATCTCCGCGGCCGGGCCGCCGCAGCACCACTGCTCGCCCATCAGCCCGAACTCGTAGCCGGCCAGCTGCAGCATCTGCGCGACAGCGCGCGGCACGGAGGTGCGGTAGAAGGCCGCCTCGCAGTCGACGAAGAGGACCGTCTCGCCGCCGATCGGGATGTCGAGCCCCTCGGCCCAGTCGCGCACCTTCTCCTGGCTGACCGGCGTCTCGCCGAGCACCGGCTCGTGGGTGCGCAGGTCGGTGCGCTCGTTCCAGATCTTCCAGTTCGGCTGGTGCACACCCTTCTCGACCGCGAGCGAGCGCACCGCCTTGACGACGTCGACCGTGCGGGTGCGGAAGCGGTAGAAGTCGCCGGTGAACAGGGTGTTGGGGCACCGCAGCTCGCAGGCCCCGCACTGCGTGCAGTTGACGTAGTCGGCGGCGATGTCACCGATGTCGAGCTCGCCCCGCTCCATCGCGACCACGTTGGCGTGGAACGCCGTGGGCGTCCACGACTCGTTGCGCTCCACCTGCGTGACCGGGCAGACCTCGCGGCAGAACTTGTGGCCGGAGGAGAAGCAGTTGTACGAGGTGTTGCGCCACTGCTCGACGAAGGCCGCCGTCTGCGGGTCCTGCCGCGGGGCGGGCACCGGGCCGGCGAGCGTCTCGGGGAACTGCGCCAGCTCCGGGGGGTTCGACGGGGCGCCCGGGGTGAACGGTTCGGACAGGGCGTCGGGGGCCGACGACCGTTCGGGCTGGACCTGTGTCACGTCGTGCTCCTCGTCACAGGATGGGTGGGGCGAGCGCCACGCTAACGAGGAAAACCTATGGAATCAACGCTTATGCATCGATCCCCGAGGTGCGACACTCTGCCCGTCCGGAGGGGAGGGGACGGTGCAGCTGCTCAGCGGTGACGCCCGCCGTGCCGTGTTCGCCCCCCTCGACGACCGCGCCCTGCGCAGCGAGGCGGTGGTGCGGCGGGTCGGCAGCGCGATCGCGCTCGGCCTCCTCGGCGACGGCGAGCAGCTGCCCACCGAGACCGACCTGGCGACGATGCTCAACGTCTCCACCATGACCCTGCGCGAGGCGCTGGCCGAGCTGCGCGGGCTGGGGCTCGTCGAGACCCGGCGCGGCCGCGGCGGCGGCAGCTTCGTGCGGGCGCGCGACGACGTGCTCGGCGCCCTGGCCGACACCCGGCTCGCGGAGCTGGGCACCACCGACCTGCGCGAGCTCGGCGACGTCCACGGGGCGGTCGCGGCGGCCGCGGCCCGGCTGGCCGCGACCCGGGCCTCCCGGACCGAGATCGCGCGGCTGCGCGACATCGTCGAGCGGCTGGCGCGGGCCGACTCGGTGACCGACCAGCGGCGGGCGGAGGGCCGCTACTACATCGAGCTGGCCGCCTGCGCCCAGTCGGTGCGGCTGACGATGCAGCTGATGGACCTCCACCTGGAGCTCGGGCAGCTGCCCTGGCCGCCGGCGCACGCCCCCCAGCTGCTCGGGGTCATCGTCGCCAGCCACCGGGCCGTCGTCGACGCGATCGCCGCCCGCGACGCCGTCACCGCCCGCGCCCTCACCGAGGGGCACATCGAGACGCGGACGCTGTGGTCCACCGAGCTGCGGTTGCGCGCCGGCTCGGCCGACGGGGGAGCGGCCCGGCTGGAGGTCTCGTGACGCCCGGCGCCCTCCCGCGCGTGCTCGGCGCCGTCACCGAGGTGGTCGAGCACGTCTTCGCCACGGTCGCCGAGGTGCACTCCGCCGTCCTGCGGCCGGCGGCGCAGGACGGGCTGCGCAGCGGCGGGCCGGTGCTCGGCGACGACGTCGCGCGGCTGCTGCTGCGACCGGACCAGCTGGCCGTGGGGCTCGGGCTGGTGGCCGCCCCGCAACCGCAGCGCGGGCTGCCGCTGCGCCTGGAGTGGTGGCAGGTCGACCCCGAGGGCGGCCGGCCGCGCTCCCTCGAGCCGGACCTGCGGCCCAGCAGCCTCGGCTACTACGACTACACCGCGGCCGAGTGGTTCGACGTCCCCCGGCGGACCGGACGGCGGTACGTCGTCGGCCCGCACGTCGACGTCCACGGCACCGGCCGCTACGTGCTCACGCTGACCGAGCCGGTCGTCGTCGACGGCGAGTTCGCCGGCGTGGTGGGGGCCGACGTCCCGGTCCGCCGGTTCGAGACGCACCTGCTGACCGAGCTGGGCGCGCTGCCCACCCGCTTCCTGCTCGTCAACGACGAGGACCGGGTGGTGCTCTCCACGTCCCCGCGACGGCTGGTGGGGGAGCTGCTCCCCGCCGGCGCGTCCGAGGGTCCCGCGGCCGAGGTGCCCGGGGTGCCGTGGCGGGTGGTCCCCGTCGCCGACGCGGGCGTGCTGAGCGCCTGACGGCGGCCGCGCGGCGAAGAGATCGCCCGCTGGCCCTTGTCCTCAGAACTCTGCCTCTATAGGTTTTCGCGCGAACCTGTGGTCCAGGGCACACCGTGCCCACGACGACTTCCTGGCAGACGAGGAGGCCCGGTGCACGACTCCGGACCGCACGCCGCACCGCTCGACGACGACGCCCAGCTCGCCGCGCTCGGCTATTCGGGGCAGTTCGAGCGGAGCATGGGGCTCTGGGCGAACATGGCGCTCGGCTTCACGTACCTGTCCCCGCTGGTGGGCGTGTACTCGCTGTTCGCCTACAGCCTCTCGATCGGCGGCCCGCCGGCGATCTGGTGGATCGTCATCGTGGGCGCCGGCCAGCTGCTCGTCTCGCTGGTCTTCGGCGAGGTGGTCTCGCAGTACCCGCTGGCCGGCGGCATCTACCCGTGGGCGCGGCGGCTGTGGAACCGCCGGTACGCCTGGATCGTCTCGTGGGTCTACATCTGGGCGATCATCGTCACCGTCACCTCGGTGGCGCAGTTCGGCGGCGGTTTCGTCGCCGCGCTCTTCAGCATCGAGGCCACCCCGGGCGTCGCGCTCGCGACCGCCGTCGGGCTGCTGGCCCTCGCCTTCGCCATCAACTACAGCGGCACCCGCACCCTCGCCCGCATCGCCAAGATCGGTCTCGCGGCCGAGCTGATCGGCGTCATCGTGCTGGGGCTCTACCTGCTGCTGTTCCAGCGCGAACAGCCGTTCTCGATCTTCTTCGACACCCTGGGCACGGGCGAGGGCGGCTACCTCGGCCCGTTCCTGGCCGCCTCGCTGTCGGGCCTGTTCCTCTTCTACGGCTTCGAGGCGTGCGGCGACGTCGCCGAGGAGGTCTCCGACCCGACCCGCCGCATCCCGCGGGCGATGATCCTCACCATCCTCGTGGGCGGCGTCTCCGGCCTGCTGTCCTACGCCGGCTACGTGCTGGCCGCGCCGAACCTGCCGGCCATCGTCGCCGGGGAGGACGCCGACCCCATCCCGTCGATCCTCGAGAGCACCCTGGGCACCGCCGGGTCGAAGGTCTTCCTCGTCGTCACGGTGACGGCCTTCATCTCCTGCGTGCTCTCGCTGCAGGCGGCCGGCAGCCGGCTGCTCTACGCGTTCGCCCGCGACCGCATGCTGCCGGCCAGCGGCTGGCTCGCGCACGTCTCGAGCCGGCACGCCGTCCCCACGAACGCGCTGCTCGTCGTCTGCGTCGTCCCGATGCTCATCTGCCTGTTCGTCTTCTTCCAGCCCGACGCCCTGCCGCGGGTCACCGCCTTCGCGGTGCTCGGCATCTACATCGCCTTCCAGGCCGTCGTCCTGGCGGCGCTGCGGCAGCGGCTGAAGGGCTGGCGCCCGGCCGGGCTGTGGAACCTCGGCAGCGCCGGGCTGGTCGTCAACGTGCTGGCGCTGGCCTACGGGATCTTCGCGATCATCCTGCTGATCAAGCCCGCCCCCGGGACCGTGACGTTCCTCGACCGCTGGATCGTGGCGATCGGCCTGGCCATCGTGGCCGGCAGCGGCCTGCTCTACCTGTTCCTGGCCCGGCCCGACCGGCACTCCGCAGACATCCCCGAGGGCGACGCCCGCGAGGTGGCAGCACAGCTCCGTCAGATCCGGCGCGACGCCTCCCCGGGCGCCGCGCGCACCCAGGCGAGTGAGGAGATCCGATGAAGTTCAGCTACGCGATGTTGCCCGACTACTCGTTGGAGGAGGCGCTGCGAGCCATCGAGCTGGCCGACCAGCTCGGTTTCCACGCCGTCTACGCGGCCGACGAGACGTGGCACAAGGACCTGTGGCTCCTGTTCGCCGCAGCGGCGGCGCGGACCTCGAGGGTGCGGATGGGGCCCAGCGTGTCGTCGGTCACCCTGCGCGAACCGTCGCTCATCGCCCAGGCCACCGCCACGCTCGACGAGCTCACCGGGGGGCGAGCCGAGGTGGTCCTGTCCAGCGGCAACTTCGGGCTGCTCGCTCAGTACAAGATGGACTGGAAGCAGATGAAGCCGCTCTCGCGCACGATCGAGGGCGTCAAGGTCGTCCGGACCCTGCTCGACGAGGGTGCGATCACCTTCGACGGCGAGTTCTTCAAGTACGACGGCCTCTTCACCTTCGCCCGGCCGGTGCAGGAGCGGGTGCCGGTCATGATGGGCGCGATGCGCGGCCCGCGCTCGTTCGAGGCCGCGGCCGAGTTCTCCGACGGCTGCCACCAGGCCCTGAGCTACAGCCGCGAGGCGTACGAGTACGCGGCCGAGCACTTCCGGGCGGGGGCCGAGCGGGCCGGCAAGGACTGGACGACGCTCGACTTCGGAGCCTGGGTCGTCGTCGCGGTCGGCCGTGACTCGGCGGCGGCCAAGGAGGCCGCCCGCAGCATGGTCGGCATCTACGCCTCCTCCATGCCGGCCGAGCAACTACAGCGGCACGGGGTCGACCCAGCGCAGCTCCAGCCGATCATCGACGCGATCGCCGGTGGTGACCTCGCGCGCGGCATCGAGCTGACCACGCCCGACATCACCGAGCGGCTCTCCTTCGCCGGCACGCCGGACGAGGTGGTGGCCAAGATCCGCGAGATCGAGCCGGCCGGCGTCAACCACGTCATCGCAGCGATCAACGACGCCTCGATCGTCAAGGCGTTCACCGGCCGCGAGATCCCCGGAGTGGCCACCGTCGAGGAGCAGCTGCAGCTGATCCACGACGAGGTCATGCCGGCGTTCGCGCGGACCCCGGCGGGTGCGTCCGCCGGCTGAGCAGGGGTCGACCGGCTCGCCCTCGCCGGGCGGGCCGGTCGACGCATACAGTCGCCCGGAAGCCCAGATCGCGCGGAAACCGTCGCGACGAGTCCTCAGGAGGCCGCGATGACCGGCGTGCTCACCCCCACCGCGTCCCTGCCGCAGGAGCGGCGGCTGGTCACCGAGGTGCCGGGGCCGCGCTCGCGCGAGCTGATGGAACGGCGGACGGCCGCGGTGTCCTCGGCGGTGGGCGGCACCCTGCCGGTCTTCGTCGAGCGCGCCGGGGGTGGCGTCCTGGTCGACGTCGACGGCAACTCGCTGATCGACCTCGGGGCCGGCATCGCCGTGGTCAACGTCGGCAACGCCGCGCCGGCCGTGGTGGAGGCGGTGCAGCAGCAGGTGGCCGCGTTCACCCACACCTGCTTCATGGTCACGCCCTACGAGGGCTACGTCGCCGTCAGCGAGGAGCTCAACCGGCTGACCCCCGGGGACCACGAGAAGCGCTCGGCGCTGTTCAACTCCGGCGCCGAGGCGGTGGAGAACGCCGTCAAGGTCGCCCGGGTGGCCACCGGCCGGTCGGCGGTCGTGGTGTTCGACCACGCCTACCACGGCCGCACCAACCTCACGATGGCGCTGACGGCGAAGGCGATGCCCTACAAGTTCGGCTTCGGGCCGTTCGCACCCGAGGTCTACCGGGTGCCGATGAGCTACCCGTTCCGCGACCCGGAGGGCATGACCGGCGCCGAGGCCGCGGCCCGGGCGCTGGCGCTGGTCGAGAGCCAGATCGGTGCGGCCAACGTCGCCGCGGTGCTGATCGAGCCGATCCAGGGCGAGGGCGGCTTCGTCGTCCCGGCGCCGGGCTTCCTGCCGGCGCTGGCGGAGTGGTGCCGGCAGGCCGGGGCGGTGTTCATCGCCGACGAGGTGCAGACCGGCTTCTGCCGCACCGGCGACTGGTTCGCCGGCGAGCACGAGGGCGTCGTCCCCGACCTGGTGACGACGGCGAAGGGCATCGCCGGCGGACTGCCGCTGGCCGGGCTGACCGGCCGCGCGGAGCTGGTGGACGCCGTCCACACCGGCGGCCTGGGCGGCACCTACGGCGGCAACCCGGTCGCCTGCGCGGCGGCGCTGGCGTCGATCCGCACGATGCGCGAGCAGGACCTCTGCGGTGCCGCGCGCGGGATCGAGGCCACGACGCTGCCCCGGCTCCGGTCGCTGCAGGAGCGGTTCCCGGCGATCGGCGACGTGCGCGGCCGCGGGGCGATGCTCGCGGTGGAGCTGGTGAAGCCCGGGACGCTGGAGCCGGACGCCGCGCTCACCGGCCGCGTGGCCAAGGCCTGCCACGCCCGCGGCGTGCTCGTCCTGACCGCGGGCACGTTCGGCAACGTGCTGCGCTTCCTGCCGCCGCTGGTGATCGGCCAGGACCTGCTGTCGGAGGCGCTCGACGTCCTCGGGGAGGCCTTCGCCGCCGAGGCCGGCTGACCGACCTCGCCATGATCACGGGCGACCGGGCCGGGTCAGACGGCCTCGGCGGTCTCCACCGGCTCGTCGATGGCGGCGAGCCGCTCCAGCGGCAGGTCGAGGGCGCGGGCCAGCGCCGCGACGGTGAAGAAGGCCGGCGTGGGCACGCGGCCGGTCTCGATCTTGCGCAGCGCCTCGAGGCTCACGCCGGACGCCGCCGAGATCTCGCCCGGGCTCCGTCCGCCACGGGCCGCGCGCAGGAGGGCGCCCAGCCGGCGGCCGCGTTCGCGTTCGGCGGCCGTGAGCGGCGGTCGGACCATGGCGTGATACTAATACCGGGATAGGAATACCACCCCGGAGGGACGGTCATGGTCGAGCTGCGGACACCCGGCGAGATCGACGCGATGCGCGCGGCGGGGGAGGTGGTCGCCCGGGTGCTGGCCGCGGCGCGCGCCGCCGTCGCCCCGGGGGTGCGGCTGCGCGAGCTCGACGACGTCGCCCGCAGCGTCCTCGCCGACGCGGGCGCGACGTCGCCGTTCCTGGGCTACCAGCCGCACCGCTCGATGCCGCCGTACCCCGGCGTCATCTGCACCTCGGTGAACGACGTCGCGCTGCACGGCATCCCGTCGGCCCGGCGGCTGGCCGAGGGCGACCTGCTCAGCATCGACGCCGGCGCCACCCTCGACGGCTGGGTCGGCGACTCGGCGATCTCGCTGACCGTCGGGACGGGCGCCCCGGCGGACCTCGCCCTGATCGACACCACCGAGCGGGCGCTGGCGGCCGGTATCGCCGCGGCGGTGCCCGGCGGCCGCCTCGGGGACGTCTCGGCCGCGATCGCCGCCGTCGGCCGCGCCGCCGGCGTCGGCATCGACCCCTCCCACGGCGGGCACGGCGTCGGCCGCCGCATGCACGAGGAGCCGCACGTCGCCAACGAGGGCCGCGCCGGCCGGGGCCTGCGGCTGCGCGCCGGCCTGGTCATCGCCATCGAGCCGTGGTTCATGGCCGGCGGCGACGACACCTCCTGGATCGATGACGACGGCTGGAGCGTGCGGACCTCCGACGGCAGCCGCGCCGCGCACGTCGAGCACACCGTCGCCGTCACCGACGACGGACCGCGCGTGCTCACCGCCGCGGGGTCAGCCGCCCTCGCGCATCCCCCATGGTGAGCCGTAGGCGGTGAGCAGGTCGAGGAACGGCACCGCGTCGAGCGCCTCCGGGCCGAGCACGCCGCTCCCCTGCCAGGCGCCGGTGGCCAGCAGCTCCATCGCCACGACCGGGTTGACCGCGGTCTGCCAGACCACCGCCTGGGCGCCGTACTCGCTCATCGACCAGGCGTTGTCGACGACGTGGTAGAGGTAGACCTCCCGCGGCCGTCCGTCGGTCCCGGTGCCGCGCACCCACAGCCCCGCGCAGGTCTTGCCCTCCATCAGCTCCCCCAGACCCGCCGGGTCGGGCAGGCAGGCGGCGACGACGTCGCGCGGTGAGACCTCCACGCCCCCGACCCGCACCGGCGTCGTCGAGTCCAGCCCGAGCTTGTGCAGGGTCTGGAGGACGTCGATGAACTCCTCGCCGAGGCCGTACTTGAAGGTCACCCGCCGGGCGTCGACCCAGCGCGGCATGAGGAGCACCTCCTCGTGCTCCACGTTGACGCACTCGACCGGCCCGATGCCCTCGGGGAAGTCGCAGACCTCCGGCTCGCTGAAGGGCGCGGTGGTGAACCAGCCCTTGTCCTTCTCCCACACGACCGGCGGGTTCAGGCACTCCTCGATCGTCGTCCAGATGCTGAAGGACGGCGCGAAGTCGTACCCGCGGACGGACAGGTCCGCCCCGTCCCGCACGCCGAGCTCGTCGATGGTCGAGAACAGGTGGTCGGCCGCGTAGCGGGCGAAGACGTCGGAGAGGCCGGGCTCCACGCCGATGCCCACGAGCGCCAGCTGCCCGTGCGCCTCCCACTCGCCGGCCAGCGCGAACTGCTCGTCGCCGAGCTTGACCCCGGTCAGCTCGTACGGCCGCTCAGGGTGCGGTCGGGACAGCGACATCGCCATGTCCAGGTACGTCGCCCCCGCCTCCAGCGCGGCCCGGAACAGCGGCATCACGAAGCGGGGGTCGGTCGCGTTGAGCAGGACGTCGCACCGGTGCTCGGCCAGCAGCGCGCGGACAGCGGCCTCGTCGGAGGCGTCGACCCGGGCCGCGGTGAACCGGGGGTCGGCCACCGCGGCGACCGCCTTCTCCGCCCGGGCCGGGTCGTGGTCGGCCACCACCATCGCCTCGAAGAAGTCGCGGCGGGTGGCGATCGCGGTGACCGCGCCGCCGACGCCGCCGGCCCCGACCAGCAGGATGCGCATCGTTCTCCTCCGTTGCTTTTCCGTGGTGATGCACAGTCGTAGCACGCGGAACGCTTGCGTACGGAGCGTTTGACTGCGATAACCGTCGGATGAGCCAGCAGCACACGCAGGCGGAGGCCCCCGCCGAGCTCCGGCACAACGCGATCGGCTTCGTCGACGCCCTGGTCATCGGTCTGGCGTCGACCTCGCCGGCCTACTCCCTGGCTGCGGTGATCGGCGCCGTGGTGGCGCTGGTCGGGGTCCACGCGCCCGGGGTCTTCCTGGCGTCGTTCGTGCCGATGCTGCTCATCGCCTCGGCCTTCTACTACCTCAACCGGGCCGACCAGGACTGCGGGACGACGTTCTCCTGGGTCACCCGCGCCATGGGGCCCTGGGTCGGCTGGCTCGGCGGCTGGGCGATCGCCCTGACCGGCGTGCTGGTCATCGGCTCGCTGGCCGAGGTCGGCGTCCGCTACGGCCTCCTCGCCCTGCAGCTGGACGGCCTGGCGGAGAACACGTTCGTCCTGCGCGCGCTCTCCGTGCTGCTGATCCTCGTGATGACGGCGGTCTGCGTGCTCGGCACCGAGATCAGCGCCCGGCTGCAGAACGTGCTGATCATCCTGCAGATCCTCAGCCTGCTGGTGTTCGCCGTGGTGGCCATCGTGAAGGGCCTGTCCGGCGACGCCGTCGAGGGCGGGGGTCTGTCGCCGGAGTGGAGCTGGCTCAACCCGTTCGGCGCGGGCGGCGGCGCCCTCACCGGCGGCCTGCTGCTCGGCGTGTTCATCTACTGGGGCTGGGAGTCGGCGGTCAACCTCACGGAGGAGACCAAGGACTCCTCGTCCACCCCCGGGCGCGCGGCGATCGTCTCGACCGTCGTCCTGCTGGTCACGTACCTGGGGGTCGCCTACGCCGTCCTGATCTTCGCGGGACCGGGCTTCCTCGAGGCCAACGCCGCCGAGGAGGACTTCATCTTCGCGCTGCTGGCCGGTGACGTGCTCGGCGGCTGGGACTGGGTGCTGCTGCTCGCGGTCGCGACCTCGGCGGTCGCCTCGACGCAGACGACGATCCTGCCCGCCTCGCGCACCGGCCTGTCGATGGCCCGGCGGCACGCCCTGCCGCACGGCCTGGCGCGCATCCACCCGCGCTTCCGGACCCCCGACGTCTCCACCTGGTGGGTCGCCGGCATCGCGATCGGCTGGTACCTGCTGGTCAGCTGGATCAGCGAGAACGCGCTGTTCGACTCGCTGACGGCGCTGTCGCTGCTGATCGCCTTCTACTACTCGCTCACCGGCATCGCCTGCGCCGTCTTCTACCGCCGCGAGCTGACCCGCAGCGTCAAGGACTTCGTGCTGATCGGCGTCGGCCCGGTCATCGGCTCGGCGCTGCTGATCTGGCTGCTGGTCGAGTCGATCGGCGACCTCGCCGACCCGGCGAACTCCTACACCGGCGCGGCCTGGCTCGGCGTCGGCCCGCCGCTGGTCATCGGGGTCGCGATCTTCGTCATCGGCGTGGCCTTCATGCTGTTCTGGCGGGTGCGCGACGGCCGGTTCTGGCGGGAGCGGCCGACGACGTCGGACCGCATGCACGCCGACATCGCGGCCGGCCGCTCCGGCGCCGCCGTCGAGGACCCCGCGCCGTGACCCACCCGACCCCAGCGGAGGAGAACCGGTGAGCATCGTCCTGGGCTACGACGAGTCCCCCGGGGCGCGGCGGGCGCTGGACCTGTCGATCGACCTGGCCGCCCGGCTGGGCGAGCCGCTGGTGCTGGTGTTCGGCGCCGCGCCGCCCGGCATGGTCGGCGAGGAGGCCGGCGAGCACTACAAGGCGCTGGCCGAGATCGGTCAGGCCGCCGCCGGACAGGCCGTGCGGACGGCGGAGGCGGCCGGGGTGAGCACGGTGGTCGAGGTGCTGCCGGCCAAGCCGGTGGAGGCGCTGCTCGACGCCGCCGACCGGCACGACGCGCGGGTCATCGTGGTGGGCACCCACGGCGAGACGCCGCTGCGCGGGGCGTTCCTCGGCTCGGTGTCGCACAAGCTGCTGCACCTGTCCGACCGCCCGGTGCTCGCCGTCCCGCCCGAGCGCGCCTAGGCCCGGTCGTCACAGCCGGGTCCAGGCCTCCGTCAGGACCGAGCGCAGGACCTGCTCCATCTCGTCGAACTCGGCCTGGCCGCAGATCAGCGGCGGGGCGAGCTGGATGACCGGGTCGCCGCGGTCGTCGGCGCGGCAGTAGAGGCCGGCGTCGAACAGCGCCCCGGACAGGAACCCGCGCAGCAGCCGCTCGGACTCGGCGTCGTCGAAGGTCTCCTTGGTCGTCTTGTCCTTGACCAGCTCGATGCCGTAGAAGAACCCGTCGCCGCGGACGTCGCCGACGATCGGCAGGTCGAGCAGCTTCTCCAGCGTCGTGCGGAAGGCGCCCTCGGTCTCGAGCACGTGCCGGTTGAGCCGCTCGTCGTCGAAGATGCCGAGGTTGGCCAGCGCGACGGCGGCCGAGACGGGGTGGCCGCCGAACGTGTAGCCGTGCGGGAAGCTGGTCGCCCCCTGCAGGAACGGCTCCACGACCCGGTCCGAGGCGATCATCGCGCCGATCGGCGAGTAGCCCGACGTCATGCCCTTGGCGCAGGTGATCATGTCGGGCACGTAGCCGAACTTGTCGCAGGCGAACGTCGTGCCGAGCCGGCCGAAGGCGCAGATCACCTCGTCGCTGACGAGCAGGACGTCGTGCCGGTCGCAGATCTCGCGGACCCGCTCGAAGTAGCCGGGTGGGGGAGGGAAGCAGCCGCCGGCGTTCTGCACCGGCTCGAGGAAGACGGCGGCGACCGTCTCGGGGCCCTCGAACAGGATCGCCTGCTCGATCTGGTCGGCGGCCCAGCGGCCGAAGGCCTTGGGGTCGTCGCCGAACACGGGCGCCCGGTAGATGTTTGTGTTCGGCACCCGGAACGTGCCCGGCACCAGCGGCTCGAAGTCGGCCTTGAGCGCCGGCAGCCCGGTGATCGACAGCGCGCCCTGCGTCGTCCCGTGATAGGCCACAGCCCGGCTGATGACCTTGGTCTTGAGCGGCTTGCCGACGAGCTTGAAGTACTGCTTGGCGGCCTTCCACGCGGTCTCGACGGCCTCGCCGCCGCCGGTGGTGAAGAAGACCCGGTTCAGGTCGCCGGGCGCCGCGGCCGCGAGCCGCTGCGACAGCTCGATCGCGGCCGGGTGGGCGTAGGACCAGAGGGGGAAGAAGGCCAGCTGCTCGGCCTGCTTCGCCGCGGCCTCGGCGAGCACCGTGCGGCCGTGGCCTGCCTGGACGACGAAGAGCCCGGCCAGCCCGTCGAGGTAGCTGCGCCCGCGGTCGTCGAAGATCCGCGCCCCCTCGCCGCGCACGATCACCGGCGGCGGGGCGTCGGTGTAGGCGCCCATCCGCGAGAAGTGCAGCCACAGGTTGTCGGCGGCGCCCGGGCCGAAGGGCGAACCGCCGGGCGTGACGTCCTGCTCGGTCGTGGTCATGTGCGGATCCCGTCGTCCGGAGGGCCTTGCAGCACTGGGATCGTAGCGATCGGGCGCCTCAGCCGACGAGGTCGTTGCCCGCCGCGCGACGGGCGCGGTAGGCGGCCACGTGCTCCCGGTTGGCGCACGCCCCGTCGCAGAAGCGCCGGGACCGGTTGCGCGTCAGGTCCACCAGCACGTCGCCGCAGCCCTCGCGGGCGCAGGTGCGCAGCCGGTCCAGCTCGCCCGCCCGGACGAGGTCGGCCACGGCGAGGGCGGCCTCGACGGCCATCCGGTCGGCCAGCGGCGCGTCCGGGTCGGTCGCGTGCAGGTGGTAGGGCCAGCCGCCGTGCCGGACCAGCTGGGGTAGCGCCCGCGCGTCGCGGAGCAGCCGGTTGACGACGGCGACGACCTCGTCGACGTCGCCGGACCACAGCCGGCGCAGCTCCGGCCGCAGCCGCCGGATCTCGGCCACCTCGGCCTCGTCGCCGCGGATGGCGCCGGTCCACTCCCAGCGGTCGAGGAACCGGGCCAGGGCGGCCGGGTCGGGCAGCTGCTCGCCGGCGGACCCGGCCGTGTTGACCAGCGCGGCGGCCGCGGCGAGGCCGACCTCGGTGTCATGGGCGAACGGCACGGTTGCTCCTGACATCTGCTAGCGTCCGACGTGTCAGGATCGTACGTCGGTTAGCCCCTGACAGGAGGAGTGCGGCATGGCCCGGGTGCGCGGCTGGTCGGGACTGGCCATGGCGGTCGGCTCCGGCGCGGCCTTCGGGACGTCGGGGGTGCTGGCCCGGTCGCTGCTCGACAGCGGGTGGTCGGCGGCCTCGGCGGTCACCGTGCGCGTCGCCGTCGCGGCCCTGGCGCTGACCGTCCCGGCGGTCCTCCTGCTGCGGGGCCGGTGGGCGCTGCTGGTCCGCAACGTCCCGGCGGTGCTGGCGTTCGGCCTCGTCGCGGTGGCCGGCTGCCAGCTGGCGTACTTCCTGGCGGTGTCCCGCCTGTCGGTGGGCGTCGCGCTGCTGCTGGAGTACTCCGGCGTCGTCCTCGTCGTCCTGTGGACGTGGCTGCGCTCCGGCCGCCGGCCGTCGACGACGACGCTGGTCGGGGTCGCGGTCGCGGTGGCCGGCCTGGCGCTGGTCCTCGACGTGCTCGGTGACGTGCGGGTCGACCCCGTCGGCGTCGTGTGGGGTCTGGTCGCCGCCGTCGGGCTGGCCGTCTACTTCGTCGTGTCCGCCCGCACCGACGACGCGCTCCCGCCGCTGGTCACCTCGTGGGCCGGGATGGCGGTCGGCGCGGTCGTCCTCGGCCTGGCCGGGCTGGTCGGGGTCGTCCCGTGGGCGGTGACCGGCGCGCCGGTGGAGCTGGCGGGGCAGCGGACGTCGTGGCTGGTGCCCGTCCTCGGCCTGGGGCTCGTCGCCGCGGCCCTCGCCTACGTGCTCGGCGTGGCCGCCGTCCAGCGCCTCGGGGCGCGCCTGGCCTCCTTCGTCGGGCTGACCGAGGTGCTGTTCGCCGTGCTGTTCGCCTGGCTGGCGCTGGGGCAGCGGCCCGGCCCGCTGCAGCTGGCCGGAGGCGCGGTGGTGCTCGCCGGCATCGTGCTCGTCCGGCTGGGCGAGCGGTCACCGGAGGCGGTCGTGGAGATCCCCGACCCCGTGCCTGCGCGCTGAACGGCGGGCGCGGAGCCCGGGGGAGCGCGGCTCAGCGCCTGCGGCGGCGGCTGCCGCCGTGCCAGTCCTCCTCGCGCCCGACCTCGCCGGGTCGGACGCCGAACGCCGGCAGCTGCGGCCGCTCCCGCAGGCTGCGCTTGAGCTCCGCGAACCCGGGGAAGCCGGCGAGCGCGACCACGTGGTCCCACAGCTCGACGGCGTCGTCCTCGTCCGGCAGCCGGCTGATGACCGGGCCGAAGAACGCCACGCCGTCCGGCGGGCGGAAGTGCAGGATCGGTGTCCCGACGTCCTTGCCGGTGAGGCCCAACGCCTCGTCGGTCTCGGCGCGGATCTCCGCGTCCCACGCCTCGTCGAGCAGCGCGCCGGCCAGGTCCGCCGGCAGGCCGGCCTCCGCGAGCGCCGGCGCGACGAACCCGGGGGTGTCCCGCTGCTCCCCCGCCCGCCACTCGCCGCGGTCCACTTCGAAGACGTGCCGGCCCAGGACCTCGTACAGGCGGCCCACGGCGTCGCGCCCGTGCTCTGCCCGCGTGCGGGCCGCGACCCGCAGCAGCCGCAGGCCGGCCGTGTGGCCGGCCTCGTACTCGGGTGGGAAGTGCGCGTCGTAGTCGACGTGGGCGTTGAGCAGCCGCAGTGAGACGAACCGCCAGTCCACCGCGTGGTCGCGGCGCGCCGCGACCACGCGCACCCACTTCGACGTCATCCAGGCGAACGGGCAGACGCGGTCGAAGTAGAAGTGCAGATCGGCGTCGGTCACGCCGGGGGGCCTGCCCACGGCCCGCCTCGGCGAACCACGCCGTCAGGCGAGCAGCGACTCGATCGCGGTGCGCACCTCGGGGGCGTCGGGCTGCGTCTTCGGGCGGAACCGCGCGACGACCTCGCCCCGGGCGTCGACGAGGAACTTCTCGAAGTTCCACCGGACGTCGCCGGCCTCGCCGGACGCGTCGGTGCTGCCGGTCAGCCGCTGGTAGACCGGGTGTGCGCCGTCGCCGTTGACCTCGATCTTCTCGGTCAGCGGGAACGTGACGCCGTAGGTCGCGGAGCAGAAGGCGGCGATCTCCTCGGCGCTGCCGGGCTCCTGCCCCAGGAACTGGTTGCACGGGAAGCCGATGACGGTGAACCCGCGCGGCCCGTACTCCTCCTGCAGCGCCTCGAGCTGCGTGTACTGCGGGGTCAGGCCGCACCTGCTGGCCACGTTCACGACCAGCGCCGGGCGGCCGCCGGTCAGCTCGCCGAACGTCGTCTGCTCGCCCTGCAGCGTGGTCACGGGCACGTCGAGGAGGTCGCTCATGCCCGGCGCAGCACCTCGACCGGCGCCGCTATTCCAGGCTGCTGGCGTCGTCGGGCACGTCGACGGCGTGCTGCCGCAGCGCCTCGAGCGGCACGACCTCGAGCGCGCGCTCGTTGGTGGCGGCCAGGACGACGCCGGCGGCCACGCCCGCCTGGTAGGCCTGCAGCCACCGCGCCGCCACCACGCACCACCGGTCGCCCGGCCGCAGCCCGGGGAAGGCGAACTCCGGCCGCGGCGTGGTCAGGTCGTTGCCCAGCTCGCGCTGCACCGCGAGGAACTCGGCCGAGACGACGACGCACACGGTGTGGCTGCCCAGGTCCTCGGGCCCGCTGGAGCACAGCCCGTCGCGGTAGAAGCCGGTGACCGGGTCGGTGCCGCACGGCTGCAGGGGGTCGCCGAGGACGTTGCGCTGCTCGGTCACGGGCGCTCCTCGCGCGGGGCCGCCATCGGGATGTCGACGGGCGACACATGATGGCATCGTGCGGGCGTGACCGACGCGCCCGAGGTGCTGTGGCGGCCGACCCCGGAGTCGGCCCGTGCCAGCCGCATCGCCCGCTTCGCCGCCCGCGTCGCGGAGCGGCGCGGACTCGACTTCGGCGATCCGCCCGACTACGACGCCCTGTGGCGCTGGTCGGTCGAGCACCTCGACGCGTTCTGGGCCGAGGTGGCCGACTGGAGCGGCGTGCTGCCCGGCGTCGGGGACGACGAGGTGCTCGCCGACCGCCGGATGCCCGGCGCCGTCTGGTTCCCCGGCCGCACGCTCAACTACGCCGAGCAGGCGCTGCGCCACGAGGGCACGGCGCTGATCGTGACCGCCGAGGACGCCGGGCCGGCCGAGGTGACCTGGGAAGAGCTGCGCGGGCAGGTCGGCGCGTTCGCCGCGACGCTGCGCCGCCTCGGCGTCCGCCCGGGCGACCGGGTCGCCGGCTACCTGCCGAACGTGCCGGAGGCCGTGGTCGCGTTCCTCGGCGCGGCGTCGATCGGCGCGGTGTGGTCCTCCTGCGCACCGGACTTCGGCACCCGCGCCGTCCTCGACCGGTTCGCCCAGATCGAGCCCGTCGTCCTCGTCGTCACCGACGGCTACCGCTTCAACGGCAAGGACCACGACCGGCGCGACGTGGTGGCGCAGCTGCGCGCGGGCCTGCCCACCGTGCGGACGACGATCGCCGTCCCGCGGCTGCACCCCGGCGAGGTGCCCGACGGCGCCCTGCCGTGGGCCGAGGCGGTGGCCGGGGTGCAGGACCCGGAGTTCGCGCCGCTGCCCTTCGACCACCCGCTGTGGATCGTCTACTCCTCGGGCACCACCGGGCTGCCCAAGGGGATCGTGCACGGGCACGGCGGCGTCGTGCTCGAGCAGATCAAGGCGGCCCAGCTGCAGATGGACGTCGGAACGGGCGACCGGTTCTTCTGGTACAGCTCGACCGCCTGGATCATGTGGAACATCTCGACGTCGGCGCTGCTGTCGGGCGCGACGGTGATCGTGCACGACGGCGCCCCCGCGTACCCCGCCGTCGACGCCCAGTTCGCCCTGGCCGCGCGCACCGGCATGACCTACCTCGGCACCAGCGCCGGTTACCTGACCGCGTGCGAGAAGGCGGGGATCCGGCCGGGGGAGACCCACGACCTGTCCGCGCTGCGCAGCATCGGGTCCACCGGGTCGCCGCTGCCGGCGGCGGCGTTCCGCTGGGTCTACGAGGCGGTGAAGCCCGACGTCGTGCTGGGCTCGCTGTCGGGCGGCACCGACGTCGCCACCGGGTTCATCGGCAGCTCACCCCTGCTGCCGGTGGTCGCCGGCGAGCTGCAGCGGCCGAACCTCGGCGTCGCCGTCGCCTCGTGGGACGAGGCCGGCCGGCCGGTGGTCGGCGAGCTCGGCGAGCTGGTGGTCACCGAGCCGATGCCGTCGATGCCGCTGTACTTCTGGAACGACCCCGACGGCAGCCGCTACCGGGAGGCGTACTTCGAGCCGTGGCCCGGCGTCTGGCGGCACGGCGACTGGCTGGAGTTCACCGAGCGCGGCACCTGCGTGATCACCGGCCGGTCGGACTCCACGCTCAACCGCGGCGGGGTGCGCATGGGGACGGCGGACATCTACGCGGCCGTCGAGTCGATCCCCGCCGTCCTGGACTGCGTCGTGCTCGGCGTGGAGCAGCCCGACGGCGGCTACTGGATGCCGCTGTTCGTGCAGCTGGCGCCGGGGGAGGAGCTCACCGACGACCTGGTCGACGAGATCAGGACCGCGATCCGGACGACGGCCAGCCCGCGGCACGTGCCCGACGAGGTGATCGCCGTGCCCGGGGTGCCGCACACCCGCACCGGCAAGCGGCTGGAGGTGCCGCTCAAGCGGCTGTTCCAGGGGGTCGACCCGGCGAAGGCGGTCAACCCCGGCGCCGTCGACGACGCCGCGCTGGTCGACCACTACGTCGAGCTCGCCCGGCGTCGCCGCGGCTGACCGCGTCCTGCGCCGAGAGCGGGGAGAAGGGACCGGAGAGGGCGGCCCACTGGAGGAGCAGCATGGTCTTGGCGTCGGCGATCTCCCCGGTGCCGACCATCGCCAGCGCCGCCGCGAACGGCAGCTCGACCACCTCGATGTCCTCGCCCTCGTCGGCCAGCCCGCCGCCGGCGCCGGTGCGGTCGGCCGGCGTGTACGGCCCGGCGTAGCAGTACAGCCGCTCGGTCACCGATCCCGGGCTGGTCCACGGCGCGAAGACCAGCGTCAGCGGACCCACCTCGACGCCCAGCTCCTCGGCGGCCTCCCGGCGGATCGCGGTCTCGGGGTCGTCGTCGTCCAGCAGCCCGGCGGCGGTCTCGACGAACATCCCGTCGGGGTGGCCGTTGACGTACACCGGGAAGCGGAACTGGCGGGTGAGCAGCACGGTCCCGCGCGCGACGTCGTGGAGCAGGACCGTCGCGCCGTTCCCGCGGTCGTAGGTCTCGCGCCGCTCGGTGGTCCACCGGCCGTCGCGGTGCCGCTGGTCGAACGTCGTCCGGCGCAGCACGTGCCAGCCGCTGGCCAGCAGCTCGACGTCGCGGACGACGACGTCGGGGTTGCCGGCCAGGTCGCGGCCCACCCGGTCGAGCCCCGTGCGGCCGCGGGCGTCGGGGACGTCGACGCCGGGGGTGCTCACGACGCCCCCGGCACGTCGGCGGGATCGGTCCACACCGGGATCCCGCGGGCGCGGGCCAGCTCGACCATCTCGTCGGAGCCGGCCGACGCCCCGGGCAGCCGCAGCACGCCGTCGACGCGCGCCACCAGCCGGCGGCCCACCGGGTGGAACACCTCGTCGAAGGCGGCGTCGCCCACCCGGGTGGAGCCGGCCAGCTCGGCCAGCGGCAGCGCCAGGTCCTCGCCGTTCACCGCGAGGTGGCCGGCCCGGAACAGGTCGAGGGTCGCCTGCTGGATGCGGCGGTGGTTGGCCGCGATCTTGCCGGGGTCGTCGCCGGTGCCGCTCCGGTAGGGGCCGGCGACCAGGATCATCAGGCTCATGCGCAGGTGACCTCCACGTCCGCGTCGTCGAGCGCGGCGAGGGTCTCCTGCGCCGCGGGGGTGAGGCGGGGGTCGCGGGCGCTGGCGTCGGTCACCAGGCGCTCCGCCGCCCCCAGGTCGGCCACGCGGGCGAACGCGCGGACGCCGAGCTTCGACGCGTCGGCGACGACGAGGGTGCGCGCCGAGGCGCGCAGCCCGGCCTGCTTGACCGCCGCGTCCTCGAGCGTGAACTCCGACCAGCCGGCGGCGGTGATGCCGCCGATCGACATCACGAACACGTCGAAGGAGAGCGTCGCCAGCACCGCGGTCGCCGCGGGGCCGGCGATGCTGCGCTCGCCGGGGCGCACCTCGCCGCCCACCACCAGCAGCCGGATGCCCGGCTGGTCGGCCAGCACCTCGGCCACCGGCAGGCTGAGCGCGGCGACGGTCAGCGGCGCCCGGTCCACCAGTGCGCGGGCGACGTGCACCGTCGTCGTCCCGGCGTCGAGCAGCACGGTCGAGCCCGGCTCGACCAGCTCCGCCGCGGCCCGGCCGATCCGGTCCTTGAGGCCGGCCTGCCATCCGGCCCGCGCGGCGAAGCCGTTCCCCGGCGCGTCGACCGCGACCGCGCCGCCGCGGACCCGGCGGACCAGACCGCGCTGCTGCAGCTGGTCGAGGTCGCGGCGGACGGTCATCTCGCTGACGCCCAGCCGGGCCGCGAGGTCGCCGAGCGTCGCCGTCCCGGCGTTGCGGACCAGCCGCAGCGTCACGTCGAGTCGCTCGGGCACCGCCATGCCACGATTCTCACATGCTTTTGATAGATTTGTGAAGAGCTTGTCATCGCATGGCGTCGATCACGATCGCGGGTGACCGGAGCCGGCGCGGGGAACGTCCCGTGCCGATCACGTCTTCGGCGAGGAGGACGAGGCCATGACCTCGACGGACGAGACCTGGGAGCCGCAGCCGCCGGTGCTGCTGCCGCCGTGGCACACGCCCGAGCGGGAGAAGCTGCAGGAGCAGGCCCGCCGGTTCGCGGTGGACGAGGTGCTGCCCGTCGCGAACGAGCTGGACCCGCGGAAGGGCGAGATCCCGGCGTCCCTGCTCGGGCGGCTGGCCGAGCTGGGCTACTTCGGCATCACCGTGCCGGAGGAGCACGGCGGCCTGGGGCTGGGGGTCTTCGAGTACTGCATGGTCTCCGAGGAGCTGGCCCGCGCCTGGATGAGCACCGCCAGCATCCTGGCCCGCTCGCAGGGCCTGGGGACGGCGGTGGCCGACCCCGACCGCCGCGCCGAGCTGCTGGGCCGCAGCGCCCGCGGCGACTGGATCGGCGCCATCGCGCTGTCCGAACCCGACGCGGGGTCCGACCTCGCCGGCGTCTCCACCCGCGCCGTCCTCGACGGCGACGAGTGGGTGGTGACCGGCCGCAAGCGCTGGTGCGGCAACGCCAAGGCGGCCGACTTCATCCAGGTGCTCGTCCGCGAGCGCGACCCCGAGCCGGGGGAGTCCCGCTCGAAGGGCCTGGTCAACCTGCTGCTGGAGAAGGAGCGCGGCGAGTTCCCGGAGGGCCTCACCGGCTACCCGATCGACAAGGTCGGCTACCACGGCTTCCTCACCTGGGACCTGACCTTCGACGGCGTCCGGATCCCCGGGGACAATGTCATCGACGAGGCGCGGGCCGCGCGGGAGGACAGCGACGAGGAGGGCGAGGCGGCCAGGCAGGCCGGGTTCGCCGAGGCGCAGAAGTTCCTCAACACCGCCCGCGTGCACACCGCCGCCCGGGCCGTCGGCCTGGCCCGCGCCGCGCTCGAGGACTCGATCCTCTACCTGCAGGAGCGCGAGCAGTTCGGCCACCCGATCGGCGACTTCCAGGCGCTGCGCTTCGCCGTCGCCGAGATGGCCGCGCAGGTCGAGCAGGCGCGGACCTTCTACCGCCAGGTCGCCCACCTCATCGACCTGGGCATCCGCTGCGAGAAGGAGGCCTCGATGGTGAAGCTCGAGGCCACCGAGATGGCCGTGCGGGTGACCAACCAGGCGATGCAGCTGCACGGCGGCAACGGCTACACCACCGAGCGGCAGGTGGAGCGGCACTGGCGCGACGCCCGGCTCACCACGATCTTCGAGGGCACCAGCGAGATCCAGAAGCGGATCGTCAGCGACCGCCTGCTCCCCCGCAGCCCGCTCGCCTGAGCGGAGTCCCACGGCGCGGCGGCCCCGTCTCGGGTCCCGCGCTGAGCGTGCGAAGGGTGGGGAGGACGGGGTCCTTCGACCACTAGCGTCGGGACCGTGCGGTGGGGGCTGGTCGGGGCGAGCGACATCGCCGCGGGCTCGATCATCCCGGGCATCCGCGCCCAGCCGGGCGGCCGCGTCGTCGCCGTGCACAGCCGGTCGGCCGAGCGGGGCGCCGAGTACGCGCGGCGGCACGGCATCGAGCGCAGCCACGACACCCTCGACGCGCTGCTCGCCGACCCCGAGGTCGACGCCGTCTACGTCAGCACCACCAACGACCGGCACGCCGCCGAGGCGATCGCCGCCGCACGCACCGGCCGGCACGTGCTGTGCGAGAAGCCCCTCGCGCTCACCCTCGCCGACGCCCGCGCGATGGTCGACGCCGCGGCCGCCGCGGGGGTGGTGCTGGCCACCAACCACGGCCGCCGCAACGACCCCGCGCTGCGCACCGCCCGCGACCTCGTCCGGGCCGGCGCCCTCGGCACACCCCGGGCGGCCCGCACGACCACCGCCGTCCTGCTGCCCGAGCGGCTGCGGGGCTGGCGGCTGCAGGGCGGCGCCGGCGGCGGGGTGGCGCTCGACCTGCTGGTCCACGACGCCGACACGCTCCGCTTCGTCCTCGACGACGACGTCGCCGCGGTGCAGGCCGCCGCGGCGGCGCACGGCACGGGCGAGGACCCCGCCGACGACGTCGTCGCCGGGGTGCTGACCACCGCCGGCGGCCTGCTCGCCTCGTTCCTGTGCTCCTTCGCCACCCCGCACGGCGCGAGCGTCCTGGAGGTGTTCGGCGAGGACGCCGCGCTGCGCGCCGAGCGGGAACCGGGCCGGCCGCCGTCCCTGCTGCTGCGCACGCCCTCCGGCGAGGAGGAGGTGGCCCTGCCCGGGGCCCCGGCGGTCGGCGTCGCTACCGTCGCGGCGTTCGAGGCGGCCGTCCGCGGCGAGGGCGCGCCCACGGCCACCGGCCAGGACGGCGTCGCCTCGCTCGCGGTCGCGCTGGCCGCGCGGGAGTCCGCGCGGACCGGCGCCCGGGTCGCCGTCGGTTAGTCCTGCCGCCGCGCCGCGAGGGCGCGGTCGACCGCCTCGGCCGACAGCACCTCCTCCAGCGCCGATCGGGCGGCGCCCACCACCCCGGCGCGGGCGCCCAGGCCGCTGGCCACCACCCGCAGCCCGCGGGCGGCCTGCGGCTGGGTGCGCTGGTAGAGCCGTTCCCGGACGGCGCCGACGAAGTGGTCCTGCACCAGCCCGAGGTCACCGCCGAGGGCGAGGATCCGCGGGTTGAGCAGGCTCACCGCGGTCGCCAGGACGTCGCCGATCATCAGCCCGGCCTCGCGGACCAGGCGGGTCGCCTCGGGGTGGCCGCCCAGCGCCAGGTCCACGACCGACCGGGTGTCCGGGGCGTCGACGCCCACCTCGCGCAGCGTGCGGGCCAGCGCCCGCCCGCTCGCCGACGCAGCCAAGCAGCCGCGCGCCCCGCACACGCACAGCGGGCCCTCCTCCGGACTGGTGATCCGGACGTGGCCGATGTCGCCCTCCGCGGCGTCGGCGCCGCGCAGCACCGCGCCGTCGACCACCATGCCGGCGCCGATGCCGGTCGCGACCTTGACGAACAGCAGCGGGGAGGCGTCGGGGTGCTCGCTGTGGAACTCGCCGAAGGCCATGGCGTTGGCGTCGTTGTCGACGACGCAGGGGACGCCGAAGCGCTCGGCCAGGGAGTCGCGGACCGGGTGGCCGTGCCAGCCCGGCATGACCGAGGTGTGCTGCACGACGGTTCCCGTGGCCACGTCGACCGGGCCCGGCACCCCGACCCCGAGGCCGAGCACCCGGCGGGACGCCACGCCGGCGCTCTCGAGCATGGTCCGCCAGCGGTCCTCCACCCAGGCCAGCACCTTCTCCGGGCCGTCGGCGAGGACGAGGTCGTGCACCTCCTCGGCGAGCGGGAGGCCGGCCAGGTCGGAGACGGCCAGCGTCGCGTGCGCGGCGCCGAGATCGGCGGCGAGCACGACGCCGCCGGAGCCGTCGAGGCTCAGCACCTGCGAGGGGCGGCCGCGGACGCCGGACTCGCGGCCCGACTCGCGCAGGTAGCCGGCGTCGACCAGCTGGTCGACGCGGGCGGCCACGGTCGAGCGGGACAGGCCGGTGAGCTCGATCAGGTCACCCCGGGTGCGAGCCTTGCCGCGGCGGATCAGATCGAGCAGGTGACCCGCACGCTCGGCGCGCTCGACCAGTTCCTCACCCCTTCTCGGCGCCGGCGGTCAGGCCGCCGGTCAGCAGCCGCTCGCTGGCGAAGAACAGTATGACGATGGGGAGGGTCAGCACGACCGAACCCGCCATCAGGACCGTCGTGGGGATCTCGATGCTGCCGGCCAGCTGGGACAGGCCCAGCGAGACCGTCCACCGGTCGCGGTCCTCGACGAGGAAGAGCAGCGCGAACAGGAACTCGTTCCACGCGATCATGAAGATGAACAGCGCGTTGGACAGGATCGCCGGCATCGCCAGCGGCAGGGTGATCTTGCGCAGGATGGTGAGCCGGCTGGCGCCGTCGACCGCCGCCGCCTCCTCGATGCTGGCCGGCACGGTCTGGAAGTAGTTCCGCAGCGTGTAGATCGACACCGCGACCGTCTGCGAGACGTAGACCAGCACCAGCGCGGCCAGCGAGCCCCGCAGCCCGATCCGGGTGAAGAACACGAACAGCGGGACGGCGAGCAGGATGGCCGGGAACAGGTAGACCGACAGGAACAGGACGCTGACCTGCCGCCGGCCGGGGAACTGCAGCCGGGCGATCGCGTACGAGCCGAGGATCGCGAACAGCAGCGTGACCAGGACGGTGCCGAGCGCGATCAGCCCGCTGTTGCGGATGAACCCGAGGAACCCCTGTCCGCCGTCCTCGGTCGAGGCGAGCACCTCGCGGTAGGTGGCGGCCGTGAGCTCCGAGAGCGTCGGCCACAGCCGGCTGGGGTCCTGGACCAGCGAGCTCAGGTCCCGGAACGACAGCAGCACCATGTAGTAGAAGGGGAACAGGGTGAACAGCATCAGGAAGACGATCACGACCCAGCGCAGGACCCCGAACACCCGCGTCTCGACCGAGTAGCGCGACCACCCCTGCGGGCGCGGCGCGCGGGGCGGCGGCCCGGCGGGCGCGGTCGGCACGTCGGCCGGGACGGTGGAGACGCCGCCCATCAGGCCACCTCGTCCTTCGCCGCGAACCGGTAGTAGACCGTGACCAGCACCGTGAGCACCGCGGCCAGGACCAGCGCCTGGGCGGAGGCGGCACCGATGTCCCCGCGGCTGACCAGGTAGTCGAAGACCCGCACGCTGATCACCTCGGTGCCGGCGCCGCCGCCGGTGAGCAGGTAGATGTCGTCGAAGTTGTTGAACGTCCAGATGAAGCGCAGCAGCGCCAGGACGGCGATGGTCGGCAGCAGCTGCGGCCACACCACGTGCCGGAAGACCTGCGTCGGCGTGGCCCCGTCGACGCGGGCGGCCTCCTCCAGCGTCGCGGGGGCGGCCTGCAGCCGGGCGGTCAGGAAGAGGAAGGCGAACGGGAACGAGCGCCACATCTCGAAGACGATGACCGTGAGCAGGGCCCACGGGCGCTCGGAGAGGAAGGCGATCGGCTCGTCCCAGCCGAGCAGCCCGGTGCCGACCTCGTTCACGATGCCGAACTGCGGGTTGAGCATCACGCCCCACACGAACGTCGCGGCCACGACCGGCGCCACGTAGGGCAGCAGCAGCGACGCCCGGACGAACGTGCGGCCGCGGAAGGGTGCGCGCAGGGCCAGCGCCGCGACCAGGCCCAGCCCGATCGCCGCCACCGTGCCGCCGGTGGCGTAGACGAGCGTGGTGACCAGGGAGCTCCAGAAGCCGGGCGAGGTGAACACGTCGACGAAGTTGTCGAGCGTGTAGTCGCCGAACAGCCCCGCGCTGCGCAGCCGGATCAGCCGCAGGTCCTGGAAGGCCAGCACGATCGTCCAGAGGATCGGCAGCACGACGAGGACCAGGACCACGACGACGGTCGGCGAGATGAGCGCCAGGCCGAAGCGCGCGTCGCGCCACTGCTGCAGGTTCCGGCGGCCGCGGGCCTTCTCCCCGCGGCCGCCGGACGGCGCCCCGGTCGGGACGAGCGGTCCCCCGGTCAGCCCGGTCTCGGTGCCGGTCATCGCAGGTCAGTCCAGACCGTCGGCGATCTCCTGGAGCGCGTCGGCGGCCTGCTGCGCCGCCTCCTCCGGGCTGATCTGCCCGCCGGTCATGGCGGCGATCGCCTCGGGCACGGGCAGCTCACCCAGGGATGCGCCGATCAGTGCCCCCTGGCCCTGGGAGATGCCCCACGGTGCGATCGTGTCCGGGGCCTCCTGCAGGGCGGTCAGCACGTCCTGCGAGTAGAAGTCCGAGAGCGGCGCCTTGGTGTCGACGCCCGCGGGGAGGGTGGCCCAGGCGTCGATGTAGCGGGTCGGCTCGTCGGCGGTGCCCTGGCGGGTCGGCACCTTGCCCTCGGGGGCGAAGCCGATCCACTGCTCGTAGCCCTCCTCCATCATGTAGGCCACGAACTGCTGGGCGGCGTCGGCGTCGGCGTCGACGGTCACCGCCCACGAGACGACCTCGCCGAACTGCGCCCCCTCGTCACCGTCCGGCCCGGTGATCGTGGTGACCACGCCGCTGTTGCGCGCCAGGAACGCGGGGTCGGCCGTGCACTCCGCGCAGCTCGGCAGGGCGTCGTTCCGCAGGCCGGCCATCTCGTCGAGGATGAACGACGACCACACCACCATCGCGGCCTGACCGGCGAAGTAGGCGGCCCGGGTGGTGTCGACGTCCTGCGCGCCCGCGACCGAGTACTGGGTGATCAGGTCGTTGTAGAACTCGAAGGCGGCCACGCACTGGTCGCTGCCCATCTGGATCTCGCCGTCCTCGTTCACCATCTGGCAGCCGTTGCCCAGGGCGAGGTGCTCGAAGGTCTGCTGGGTGAACGGGTCGCCGGGCACGTTCGCGCCGGTGAAGCCGGCCACCTCCGGGGTGTCGAGCGCCTGTGCCGCGGCGAGGATGTCCTCGTAGCTCTCCGGCGCCGCGAGGCCGGCGGCGTCGAAGAGGTCCTTGCGGTAGACGAGCAGCTGCGCCCAGCCGTCGCTGGGCACGGCCAGCTGGCTGTCGCCGTCGCGCGTCAGTTCCAGCGACTGCTCCGAGAAGGTGTCCTCGCCGAGTTCCTCGACGACGGCGGCCGCCGCGTCGGGGTCGTGCAGCTCGTTGGCCGCCAGCGCCTGGACGCCGGCCAGCGACAACGCCCCGATGACGTCGGGGAGCTCGTCGGCGGCCGCGGACGAGGTGAGCAGCTGGTTGTACTGGTCCTCGGCGACACCGACCAGCTCGACCTCGATGCCGGTCTCCTCGGTGAACGCCGCGGCGATCTCCTCCTGGACCTCCAGCCGGTCGGGCAGGTTCTCCAGGGTCCAGACCGTCAGCGACCCGTCACCGCCGCCGCCGTCACCGCCGCCCCCGCCGTCGTCGGACCCGCAGCCGGCGATCAGGGCGGCCGCACCGGCCACCGCGACGGTCGCACGGAGTCGACGCTTCGCTGCGCTCATGCCGTTCTCCTCCTGCTGGGAGCTGCCGGTACCGCGGACAGTAGCGGTCGCCGGTGTTCCGTACATCACAAACGAGACACGACAGTTATGTAGTGCAGATGCGCGTAATGCGTCAAGAAATCGGCGTAAAGTAGTTGCCGGGCATGCCGATGTGGCTGCCATGACGCAGAAAGAGCGGGAGGCGAGCGCCGCCGTGGGCACTCCGACGAAGGCAGCCGTGCGCCCCGTGCCGGTCGGCCGGCCGCCCCGCAGCGGGACCGCCGTCCTCGAGCGGCCCGTCGTGGTCAGCTTCACCGGCCCGCGCAGCGTCGCCCTGGTCGAGGAGGACGCGGCCGTCCTCCGGCCCGGGACCGTGCGGGTGCGCACCCTCTATTCCGGCATCT
Source organism: Blastococcus sp. SYSU D00669 (assembly GCF_054050715.1). Classification (NCBI taxonomy): domain Bacteria; kingdom Bacillati; phylum Actinomycetota; class Actinomycetes; order Geodermatophilales; family Geodermatophilaceae; genus Blastococcus; species Blastococcus sp. SYSU D00669. The sequence continues at coordinate 40,995 of NZ_JBJGZV010000003.1, read as the reverse complement.
CGGCGGGCACGGAGATGACCGCCTACCGCGGCTCCAACGTCTACCTCACCAAGCAGTGGGACCCCGAGCAGCGGCTGTTCACCGAAGGTGGCCGCAGCTTCGAGTACCCGGTGACCGGCTGGGGCTACAGCGAGGTCGGCGAGGTGGTGGAGGTCGCCGACGACGTCGCCGATCCGCGCCCGGGCGACGTCGTGTACGGCATCTGGGGCCACCGCAGCGAGGCCGTGCTGCCCGCCGAGAAGCTGGCCGGCCGGCAGCTGCCGCCCGGGGCCGACCCGGTGGTCGGCGTCTTCGCGCGGGTGGGCGCCATCGCGCTCAACGCCGTCCTCGCCGCCGGCCTGCACCTCGGCGAGACCGTCGCCGTCTTCGGCCAGGGCGTGATCGGCCTGCTCGCCACGCGCCTGGCCGCGCTGTCGGGGGCCCGTGTCATCGCCGTCGACGGCATCGCCCCCCGCCTCGAGCTGGCCACCCGGCTGGGTGCCTCGCTGACCCTCGACCCCACCGACGAGGCCATCTCCGTCGCCGAGTGCGTCAAGAGCTACGCGCGCGACGGCGCCGACGTCACCATCGAGCTCTCCGGCTCCTACCGGGCCCTGCACGAGGCGGTGCGCTCCACCGCGGCCGGCGGCCGCGTGGTGGCGTCCGGCTTCTACCAGGGGGAGGGCCTCGGCCTGCACCTCGGCGAGGAGTTCCACCACAACCGGATCCAGATCGTGTCCTCGCAGATCGGCGGCGTGCCGTCCGGCCTGGGGGAGCGGTGGACGCCCGAGCGGCTGCACCGCGTCTTCATGGGCCTGGTGGTCGAGGGCCGGATCGACGTCGCCTCGCTGGTCTCCCACGTCGTGCCCTGCCAGGACGTGGAGGAGGCCTACCGGCTGCTCGACGAGCGCCCGGCCGAGACCCTGCAGACGGTGCTCGACTTCCGCGCGGTCGGCCCGGCCCGGGCCGACCTGGAGCGCGCCTCGTGAAGCTCGCCGTCCAGGAGCAGGTGCTCCCCGGCGCGACCCTGCAGGAGAAGTGGGACACCGCGCTGGCCTGGGGCTTCGACGCCATCGAGCTGCGCGGGCAGGGCGACCACGCGCTGCGCGAGCGGCTGCCGCAGCTGCGCGCCGCCCAGCGCGACGGCGTCGTCCTGCCGACCGTCTGCGTCGAGATGGACCACTTCATCGGCGACTTCGACGCCGACCGCCGCGCCGACGCGCTGGCCAACATGACCAGCCAGGTCGAGGTCATCGGCGCGCTCGGCGGCGTCGGCGCCATGACCCCGGCCTCGTGGGGGATGTTCTCCCGCCGGCTGCCCCCGTTCACCCCGCCCCGCTCGGAGGAGGAGGACCGCGAGGTCCTGCTCGACGCGCTGGCCCGGCTCGGCGCGGTCGCCGAGCGGGCGGGGACCCGCATCCTGCTCGAACCCCTGAACCGCTACGAGGACCACATGGTGAACACCCTGGCCCAGGCCGCCGAGCTGGCGGAGGCCACGGGACTGAAGAGCGTGCAGGTGGGTGCCGACACCTACCACATGAACATCGAGGAGGCCGACCCGCCGGGCGCGCTGCGCGCCGTCGCCGGCCGCCTCGGCCACGTGCAGCTCTCCGACAGCAACCGCCTGGAGCCCGGCGCCGGGCACGTCGACTGGGCCGCGCACCTGCGCGTCCTGGACGCCGTCGGCTACGACGGCTACCTGGCCTTCGAGTGCCGGCTCTCCGGCGACGCCGCTGCGGCGCTGCCCCGGGCCACCGCGCTGCTGAGGAGCCTCGCGTGACCGCCACCCACGACGTCGCCCTCGACTGGGCCGCCGACGCCGTCCTCGGGGAGACCGGCGTCCGGGGCGCCGAGCTGGCCGCCCGGGCCGCCTACGCCCTGCGGGCGAACAGCGCCGGTGCGATGACCAAGGCCGCGCCGCACCTCTACCCGCACCAGTGGAGCTGGGACGCCGCGTTCGTCTCGGTCGGCATCGCGCACCTCGACCCCGGCCGCGCGTGCGCCGAGCTCGACCACCTGTTCAGCGGGCAGTGGACGACCGGCATGGTGCCGCACATCGTCTTCGACCCCGACGAGCACCACTACTTCCCCGGCCCCGACCGCTGGGGCTGCCAGGTGAGCGACGCGGCGCCGACGGCCCCGCGCACCAGCGGCATCTGCCAGCCGCCGGTGCACGCGCTGGCCGTGGAGCGCATCGTCGCCATCGCCGAGAGCCACGGGCCGGCCGCCGTCGAGCACGTGCGCGCCTGGCTGCCCGGCGCCTACCGCAGGCTCCTGGCCTGGCACCGGTACCTGGCGTCCGCGCGCGACCCCGGGGGCACCGGCCTGCTCACCGTGTACCACGGCTGGGAGGGCGGGATGGACAACTCGCCCCGCTGGGACGGGCCGTACTCGCGGGTCGAGGTCGCCGCCGACCTGCCGCCGTACCAGCGCCGGGACACCCGGATCGTCACCGACACCAGCCAGCGGCCGACGCAGCTGGAGTACGACCGGTACCTGACCAGCGTCGAGGAGCTCAAGCGGGCCGGCTACGACGACGCCCGCATCCGGGCGACGGCCAGCTACCTCACCACCGACGTCTTCATGTCCGCGATCATGGCCGCGGCGAGCGCCGCGCTCGCCCGGATCGCCCGGTCGCTGGGTGCGCCCGAGGTCGCCGAGCTCGAGGAGCACGCGGCGCGGTTCCGGGCCGGCGTCGCGGCCAGCGTCGACCCCGGGCTCGGGCTGGCGCTGGACACCGACCTGCGCACCGGCGAGCCGCTGCGCGTGCAGACCGTCGCCGGCTTCGCCCCGCTGCTGTGCGGCGGCCTCGACGAGCCGGCCGAGCACGCGATGGTGGAGCTGCTGCGCTCGGCCGACTGGACCGGCCACCCCGCCCTGCGGCACGCCGTCCTGCCGACCACCAGCCCCACGTCGCCGGACTTCCGGCAGCGGGCCTACTGGCGCGGACCGAGCTGGCCGGTGGTCAACTGGCTGTTCGTCTGGATGCTGGAGCAGCGGGGGCTGACCGACGTGGCGGCGCCGCTGCGCCGGGCGTCGCTGGACCAGCTCGCCGAGGGCTCGCTCGCGGAGTACTACGAGCCGTTCACCGGGGAGCCGCTGGGCAGCGCCTGCCAGTCCTGGACGGCGGCCGCGGCCCTCGACCTGCTGCTCACCTGAGCGTGTGGAGTCCCACGGCGCGGAAACACTGCCGTGGGACTCCGCGTCAGGACGGCGGGGTGTGGTGGACCGCCTCGACGTTGTTGCCGTCCGGGTCGCGGAAGAAGACGGCGTAGTAGCCGGGGTGGTACTCCGGCCAGATCCGCGGCTCGTGCAGCACCTCCGCGCCCGCCTCCCGCGCCAGGCCGAAGACCTCGTCGACCGCCTCGCGCGACGGCGCCCGCAGGGCCAGGTGGACCGGCCGCACGCCGTCGTCCACCTGCGTGCCCAGCCACAGCGTCGGGAAGCCGTCGGGGCCGCAGAGGCCCACGGCCTCCCCGTGCCGCATCGCCTCGCGCACCCCGAGCGGGGCGAACACGCGCGTGTAGAAGGACACCGCGGCGTCGAGGTCCGCGACCTGCAGCGACAGGTGGTCGATCACGCCGCGCAGGCTAACGACCCGGCCCTCCCCGTGGTCGTCGGGGAGCCCCGCGCCGGGGCGCGGACCGGCAGCCGTCCGGCGCCGCTGCTTGGATGGGGGCAGCGCCGGGACCGCCCCGGGAGCAGGAGGGAGCACCGTGGCCGAGCTGACCCGACCGGACGTCGACCCGCCGACCGGCCCCGCCCCGGCCGACCTCGTCGTCGAGGACCTCGTCGTCGGTGAGGGCCCCGAGGCCAGCCCCGGCAGCCTGGTGAGCGCGCACTACGTCGGCGTCACCCACGAGGGCGGCGACCAGTTCGACGCCTCCTGGGACCGCGGCGACCCGCTGGAGTTCCGCCTGGGCGTCGGCATGGTCATCCAGGGCTGGGACGAGGGCATCACCGGCATGAAGGTCGGCGGCCGCCGCCGGCTCACCATCCCCCCGCACAAGGCCTACGGCGACCGCGGCGCCGGCGGCGTCATCAAGCCGGGCGCCACCCTCGTCTTCGTGGTGGACCTCGTCGGCGTGCGGTAGCGCACGGTCGCGCCGAGCGGGGCCCGGAGGGCTCCGCAGGCGCGACGGAGGCGCTCGACGACACAGGGGTACGGCGCGTGGCCGCGGTGCGGTCCGGAGGACCGCGGTGTGGTTGCTGAGTGCAACCGCTGGGCATCGCCGGGGGCGTGAGCGAAACGGCGCCCGGGCAGTCCGTCGTCACCACCGGACCGCCGGCGCCGCCGGTGCCCGGCGGCACGGGCGGGCCGCAGCACGACTCGGGCAGCGAGAGCACCGGCACCGTCGTCCTCGCCGGGCTGGCCAACCTCGGCATCGCGATCGCCAAGCTGGTCGGCGGGCTGATCAGCCACTCCTCGGCCATGCTCTCCGAGGCGGCGCACTCGCTGGCCGACACCATCACCGAGGTGCTGCTGTTCATCGCGCTCAAGCGCGGGAACAAGCCGGCCGACGACCGGCACCCCTTCGGCTACGGCCGCGAGACGTACTTCTGGGCGTTCATGGCCTCGCTGTGCACGTTCGTGCTCGGCGCCGGCTTCTCGGTGTGGCAGGGGATCAGCACGATCCTGCACGGCGAGGAGCAGGGCTCGCCGACGGTCGCCTACGTCGTCCTGGCGGTGTCGTTCGTGCTGGAGGGCGCCTCGTGGCTCAAGGCTGTCCGCCAGGTCCGGGGCGCGGCCCGGAGGTGGAAGGTGACGCCGGCGCGGTACCTCTCCACCACCACCGACACCACGGTCAAGGCGGTCACCTTCGAGGACAGCGCGGCCCTGGTCGGGCTCGTCCTCGCCGCGACCGGGCTCGTCCTCGAGCACGTCACCGGCGAACCGGTGTGGGACGGCATCGCGGCCATCACGATCGGCGTCCTCCTGCTGGCGGTGGCCTACGCGCTGGCGCGGGCCAACGTCTCGCTGCTCATCGGCCAGGCCGCGTCGTCGCGGATCGAGGAGGAGCTGCGGGCGGAGATCGCCGCACTGCCGCACGTGGAGCAGGTCCCGCTGCTGATCACCTCGGTGATCGGGCCAGGGCAGCTGGTCGTGGCGGCCGAGGTGGACTTCGCCGACGAGGCGACCGCCGAGGAGATCGAGCGGACGTCGGACGAGGCGGAGCGCCGCCTGGTCGCCCGCCATCCCGGCGTGCGGTACGTGTTCCTCGACCCGACCGACGCCGACGGCGACGTGCGCGCGGAGGGGCACCGCCCGGAATGACCCGAGGTCGTTGAACGTTCACCTGATCATGCAGATCGAGGTGTGGTCCGACGTCGTGTGCCCGTGGTGCTACATCGGCAAGCGGCGGCTGGAGGCGGCGCTGGAGCGGTTCCCGCACCGCGACCAGGTGGAGGTCGTCTGGCGCTCGTTCCAGCTGGACCCGTCGATCCCCGACGGCGAGACCTTCCCGACCCTGCCCGCGCTGGCCGAGAAGTACGGCCGACCGGTCGAGGAGATGCGCGCCATGCAGGCGCGGGTCGAGGAGATGGCCGCCGGCGAGGGCCTGCGCTACGACCTGGCGAACGGCACCAGCGGCAACACCTCGCTCGCCCACGAGCTGCTGCACCTGGCCGCCGAGCGCGGCGTGGGCGGGGAGATGAAGGAGCGGCTGCTGCACGCCCACTTCGAGCAGGGCCGTCCGCTGTTCTCCGTCGACGACCTGCTGCCGCTGGCCGTCGAGGTGGGCCTGGACGAGGCCGAGGTGCGCGAGGTGCTGGCCGACCGGCGGTACCGGGCCGCCGTCCGCCGCGACGCCGCCACCGCGCAGGCGCTGGGTGCGACCGGTGTCCCGTTCTTCGTGGTCGACCGGAAGTACGGCGCCGCCGGCGCCCAGCCGGCCGACCTGCTGCTGCAGCTCCTCGAGCGGGCGTGGGCCGATGCCCACCCGCTCGTGACCGTGCCGGACGCCGACGGGTGCGTCGGCGACGAGTGCGCCGTCTGAACTACTGGACGGCGGGGCCGCCCTGCTCGGTCCCGGACAGCTGCTTGAGGAACTCGTGGCAGCGCTTGGCCCGCTGCGAGTCCTGGTCCATGACCTCGCGGAAGAACGCCGCGACGTCGTCGAGCCCGGCGTTCTCGGCGTCCCGGACGTACTGGCCGTAGTCGTGCCCGGCCTTCAGCGAGTGGTACTGCACCGAGATCAGGTCGTAGGTGACGTCCTCGAAGCCGGTCTCACCCGTGGCCATCGCGACCTCCTCCGATCGGAGCGGTAAGGGACGCGGGAGGGGTTCCCCCGCGGCGCGACCGGAAACGGCTCAGCCGCGCGGCGCCTCGGTGAAGGCGCCACCGGTGACGTCGCCGCCCCCGGCGTCGTCGGCCTCCGTCCGCCCGGCCTGCAGCTCCTCCTCGCCGGTCGCCACCGGGTCGTCCTCGGTCGAGGCCAGGTCGGCCCCCTCGGCGACGGCGCCGGGGTCGGCCTGCGTGGTGCGCGGGTCGTTGAGCGGGTCGGGGACGTCGGGATCGGTGACGGTCATGCCGCTCGCATGCCCCGGCCGGCCGCTGGCCAACCCGTAACAGATGTGTTACGCATTAGCCGTGGAGGCGCTCGGGGCGCTCGCCGACCCCACCCGGCGGGAGATCGTGGCCCTGCTGGCGCGCCGCGAGCTGGCCGCCGGTGAGCTCGCCGCGTGCTTCCCGGTGAGCCGCCCGGCGATCAGCCGGCACCTGCGCGTGCTGCGCGAGGCCGGGCTGGTGCGCGACCGGGTGGACGGCCGCCACCGCCGCTACGTGCTCGACCCGCGACCGCTGCGGGAGCTCGACGACTGGCTGGAGCCCTACCGCGACCTGTGGGCCCAGCGCCTGGACGCGCTCGACACCGAGATCGCCCGCGGCCGGCGGGCCCGACGGACCGGAGACCAGCCATGACCGGCAGCCCCGACGACCGCCGCGGCGTCGTCACCCGCGAACCCGACGGCGGCCGGCGGCTGGTGTTCCGCCGCAGCTGGCCGGACCCGATCGAGGACGTGTGGTCGGCGCTCACCGACAACGAGCGCTCGGCCCGCTGGATCGGCACCTACGAGGGCGAGCGCGGCGCCGGCGGCGCCGGCACGTTCACGATGCTGCACGAGGGGGACGAGCCGGCCGCCTCGCCGACGACCATCGTCGAGTGCGACCCGCCGCGGCGGCTCGTCCTGGAGTGGGCGCAGCCGGAACCCTGGCGGGTCGAGCTCGACCTGAGCACCGAGGAGGGCCGCACCGTCCTGGTCTTCACCCAGGTCCTGCCGACCGGGGAGGGCGTCGCCGACGTCGCGGCCGGGTGGCACTGGTACCTCGACAAGCTCGCCGCCGAGCTGCACGGCGAGCCCCAGCCGACAGACTGGGACGCCTTCTTCGCCGAGGTCGGGCCCGCCTACCGCGCCTGACAGTGAGGATGTGGGCGAGCCCCGCAGCGGTCGTTCCTGACCCAGCGCCTGACTGACTTCGGGTCTTCATGCCGATCTGTCGGTGCGGTCCGCTGCGGGGCTCGCTTGCACTCACCGGTCGAGGGTTCGTGACCTCATAGGAGCTTGTGCCAGCAAGCACCCGTCACTGTCTTGTCCGCTCGCTCGGCGGTGCGTGCCGCCCTGACCGATCGAGTGACAAGGACGGCGATGACCACCATCGCAGAGCCGTTGCCCGCTGCCCAGTCCGTCACCACCGGCCAGCCGGTGTTCGGCGGGGTGGACACCCACGCCGACACCCACACCGCCGCGGTCGTCGACGCCGCCGGGCGGCTGCTGGCCCACCGCGAGTTCGCCGCCACCCCGGCCGGCTACGGCCAGCTGATGGACTGGCTCGCCGCGCACGGCCGGGTCCAGCAGGTGGGTGTGGAGGGCACCGGGGTCTACGGCGCCGGCCTGGCCCGTCACCTCACCGCGGCGGGGATCGAGCTGGTCGAGGTCGACCGTCCGGACCGCAAGACCCGCCGGTTCGCCGGTAAGTCCGATCCGATCGACGCCGAGGCCGCCGCCCGCGCCGAGGCCCAGACCCAGATCCGGGCGCTGATCATCACCGCGCCCGAGCCGCTGCGCGGCCAGTTGCGCACCCTGACCCTCCGGCGGCTGCTGGCCACCTGCGCGGCGATGCGCCCGGACCCGACCGGCAGCGCGGACCCGGTGCAGGCGACCAAGACCGCGCTGCGCAGTCTGGCCCGTCGCCACGCCCGGCTCAGCGAGGAAATCGACGACCTCGATACCCTGCTCACCCCGCTGGTCGGCGCCATCAACCCCGCCCTGGCCGCCGCCCACGGCGTGGGCGCCGACGTGGCCGGCCAGCTGCTGGTCACCGCCGGGGACAACCCCGACCGGCTGCGCTCCGAGCCCGGCTTTGCCGCCCTCTGCGGCGTCTCACCGATCCCCGCCTCCTCCGGGCGCACCCACCGGCACCGGCTCAACCGCGGCGGCGACCGGCAGGCCAACGCCGCGATCTATCGGGTCACGCTCTGCCGGATGCGCTGGGATCCCCGCACCCGTGCCTACGTCCAGCGCCGCACCGAAGAAGGGCTGTCGAAGAAGGACATCATCCGATGCCTCAAACGACTGATCGCCCGCGAGCTCTACTACCTGCTCACCTCACCACCACCGGCCCAAGCCGCTTGACGATCCATAGGAGCATCGGCCGGCCAGCACCATCGCCGCGGTGAGTCCGAGGGCGCCGGCGACGAGAGGCGTCTCGACCGGGTCGAAGCCCGTCGGGGTCAGCCGCTCCCGGTCGCGCCGCTCCAGCAGGATGCCGGGCAGCATGGCCACGCCGAGCAGGACGAGCACGCGTCGGGCCGCATCGTCCGGGCCGACGAGGAGGCGTGCGGTCGCCCAGGCCTGCGCCGCGATCATCGGCGTCGGTGCGCTGAACGCGCTGCCGAGCCACAGGGCGTCGCGCCGAACCCGGTCCGGGCGGCCGTGCAGGAACGGGATGTCGTAGGTCACCGCGCGCCGCACGGCGACCCCGGCGCCGGCGAGCTGCACCGCCAGCTGAGCGGTGGACAGCGCGACGAGCAGGCGGCGTCCGGCCACGGCCGCAGCATAGGGGCGGAGGACCGGTATCGGATCCCGCCGCGGGCCCGGCCGGGTCGCCGGATGCGGTGAACGCCGCTCCCCACCAGGGTCTTCCGTCCGCGGACAAGACGTCCTATACGTAACATCTCTCACGGTTACACGGCCGTGTACGCCTTGTAGCCTGACTCGATCCGGATCCCGGCGAACCGTCCCCGGACGGCCCGGCGCCGACCCGCTCAGCCACATGGATGGAGATGCCGTGACCTCAGTGGCCACCCCCGGCTTGGACAACGCCCCCACGACGCACGCCCGGTTGCTGGCGTGGGTCCGGGAGATGGCCGAGCTCACGACCCCTGACCAGGTCGTGTGGGTCGACGGCACCGACGAGGAGTGGGAGCGGCTCACCCGGAAGCTGGTCGACGCGGGCACCTTCACCCGCCTGGAGAAGAAGCCCAACTCGTTCTGGTGCGCCTCCGACCCCAGCGACGTGGCGCGCGTCGAGGACCGCACCTTCATCTGCTCGGTCGACGAGGCCGACGCGGGGCCCACCAACAACTGGATGGCCCCCGACGAGATGAAGTCGATCATGACCGGCCTGTACCGCGGGTGCATGCGCGGCCGGACCATGTACGTCATCCCGTTCTGCATGGGCCCGGTCGAGGCCGAGAACCCCATGTTCGGGGTGGAGCTCACCGACTCCGAGTACGTCGTGGTCTCCATGCGGGTCATGGCCCGCATCGGCAGCCGGATCCTCGAGGCGATGGGCGACGACGCGGCGTTCGTCCCGGCCATGCACTCGCTCGGTGCCCCGCTCGAGCCGGGCCAGCAGGACGTGCCGTGGCCGTGCAGCTCGACGAAGTACATCACCCACTTCCCGGAGGAGCGGGCCATCTGGTCCTACGGCTCCGGGTACGGCGGCAACGCGCTGCTGGGCAAGAAGTGCTACTCGCTGCGGATCGCCTCGGTCATGGCCCGCGACGAGGGCTGGCTCGCCGAGCACATGCTCATCCTCAAGCTGACCAGCCCGCAGCAGAGGACGTACTACATCGCCGCCGCCTTCCCGTCGGCCTGCGGCAAGACCAACCTGGCGATGCTCGAGCCGACCATCCCCGGCTGGAAGGTCGAGACGCTCGGCGACGACATCGCCTGGATGCGCTTCGGCGAGGACGGCCGGCTCTACGCGCTCAACCCCGAGTACGGCCTGTTCGGCGTGGCCCCCGGCACCGGCTGGGACACCAACCCCAACGCCATGCGCACGATCGACAAGGGCAACTCCGTCTTCACCAACGTCGCCCTCACCGACGACGGCGACATCTGGTGGGAGGGGATGACCGACGAGCCGCCCGCGCACCTCACCGACTGGAAGGGCCGGGACTGGACGCCGGGCTCGGAGGAGCCGTCCAGCCACCCGAACAGCCGGTTCTGCACCCCCATCACGCAGTGCCCGATCCTCGCCCCGGAGTACGACGACCCGAAGGGCGTGCCGATCTCGGCGATCCTCTTCGGCGGCCGGCGCAAGACCACGGTCCCGCTGGTGACCGAGGCGCGGGACTGGAACCACGGCGTCTTCATGGGCGCGACGCTGTCGTCGGAGACCACCGCGGCCGCCACCGGCGCCGTCGGCGTCGTCCGCCGCGACCCGTTCGCGATGCTGCCGTTCATCGGCTACAACGCCGGCGACTACTTCCGGCACTGGGTGGAGACCGGCAAGGCGCACGACGCCACCAAGCTGCCGCGCATCTTCTACGTCAACTGGTTCCGCCGGGACGACGACGGCGGCTTCCTGTGGCCGGGCTTCGGCGAGAACAGCCGCGTGCTCAAGTGGGTCATCGAGCGGCTCGAGGGCACCGCCGCCGCCGAGGAGACCGCGATCGGGCACGTCCCGACGCCGGACTCGCTCGACGTCTCGGGCCTCGACCTGACCCCCGAGCAGGTGGCCAAGGCCCTCGCCGTCGACACGGACGAGTGGCGCGCCGAGGTCCCGCAGATCACCGAGTGGTTCGAGAAGTTCGGCGACAAGCTGCCCAGCACCATGTGGGACGAGCTGGAGATCCTCAAGCACCGCCTCGACGCCTGAGGCCACGATCAGCTGACCCGATCCGGACGGGTCCTCCCCCGCGGCGCACCGCGGGGGAGGACCCGTTCCGGTGAGGGAGGACGACGGCCACCCGCGCCGAGCGGGCGGCGTCCACACCCCGCAGGTGGCGCGGCGGGCGCCCCGTCCGGGTGATCCCGCTGGTCCTGGCGTGTCGCGGACCACGTCCGACGCGCCGCCCACCGGGCGCGTCGGTTAGCGTGACCCCGCCTGACACCCTCTCCGACGGAGACCTCCCCCCTCGTGGCCAATCCTTACCTGCACGTGCTGCGCACGCCGCACGCGCTGCCCATGGTGCTGGCCGCGTTCGTCGGGCGGCTGCCGCTGTCGATGGTGGGGCTCGGCTGCGTGCTCCTGGTCGCCTCGGAGACCGGTTCCTACGGCTTCGGCGGTGCGGTGGCCGCCGTCGGCGCGGTGACGACGGCGCTGGCCGGCCCGGTGATCGGCCGGCTGGCCGACAGCCACGGCCAGCGGCGGGTGCTGCTGCCCGTGCTCGTCGTCTTCGTGGCGGCCGGCGCCCTCTTCCTCGCCTCGGTGAAGGAGGACTGGCCGCGCTGGATCGTCTTCGTCGGCGCCGGCGTCGCGGGTGCCTGCATCCCGCCGGTGGCCTCGATGATCCGGGTGCGCTGGACCCACCTGCTGCGCGGCAGCCACCGGCTGCCCACCGCGCTGGCCATGGAGTCGGTGGTCGACGAGTTCGTCTTCATCGTCGGGCCGGTGCTGGTCACGTTCCTCTCCACCACCGGCCACGCCACCTCCGGGGTGGTCACCGCCTTCACCCTCGCCGTCGTGGGCAGCCTGCTCTTCGCCGCCCAGCGCCGGACCGAGCCGCCGCCCGGCGGGCACGAGAGCCGCTCGGGGCCCTCGGCCATGCGCACCCCGGGGCTGCGCGTGCTGTTCGTCGTCGGCGGGGCCGTGGGCGCCATCCTCGGCACGCTGGAGATCGCGCTGGTCGCGTTCGCCGACGAGGTCGGGGCGATGTCGCTGTCCGGCGTGCTCATCGCGGGCCTGGCTGTCGGCTCGATGGCCAGCGGCATCGGCTGGGGTGCGGTGCACTGGCGCCACCCCCTGCGGCTGCGGCTGCTGGTGGTGCTGGCCCTGCTGACCGTGCTGAGCGTCCCGCTGCTGCTCATCGACGACATCTGGCTGATGATCCCGTTCGTCGTCGTGGCCGGGATCGCCGTCTCCCCGTCGCTGATCAGCTCCTTCACCCTCGCCGAGCTGCTGGTGCCCCGGGCCGCGGTGACCGAGGCGTTCACCTGGATCGGCACCGCCCTCGGCCTCGGGGTGGCCCTGGGCGCGTCGGTGGCCGGCAAGATCGTCGACGTCGCCGGGGCCAACGCCGCCTTCCTCGTCGCCACCGTCTCCGCCGGGGTCGCCGCGGTGGCCGTCGGCGCCTTCCAGAAGCTGCTGCACGTGCCGGCGGAGCACGCCGCCGAGCCGGCGCTGGCCGCCTGAGGGGCAAAACACACCAAGCCGGTCGTATTTGACGGGAATGGTCCCACGTGGTTGTGTCGGGGGCGTGACGCCGCTGCTCCTCCACCGCCGGTCCGACGTGGACCTGCTGCGGGTGGCGAGCGCGCTGTGTCCGGGTCGCTGAGCGCGCGCCCCTCACCGACCCCCGCCGCTGACGTCCGCGGCCGCTTCGTAAGGAACTCCTCCCCGCATGTCCCTCGCACCGCTGTCCCCTGTCCTCGCCGACCCCCGCCTGGCCCCGTTCGTGGCCGCGGCGTCCACCCGGCCCACCGGCTCGGCCGCCCTCGCGGTCGCCCTCGCCGTCCGCACCGATCTCTGGGAGCCGGTCGTCGGCTTCCGCGAGAGCTCGCGCTGGACGGCGCTGCTCGAGCCGGCCGACGTCCGGCCGTTCCTGGACCCCTCGTTGCACGACGAGCTCGACGACGCCCAGATCTGGCTGCTCTCCTGGCTGCCCGGCCAGGGCACGCCGCTGCACGACCACGGGGACTCGGCGGGCGCCTTCGCCGTCGCCCGCGGCACGCTCACCGAGAAGGTCGTCGCCACCGGAGGGGCCGACCGGCCGCGGGAGACCGAGACCGAGCTGGACGCGGGGCGGGTCCGCCACTTCGGCCCCCGCTACGTGCACCAGGTGACCAACCGGCACGCCGAGCCGGCCGTGAGCCTGCACGTCTACGCGCCCCGCCTGACCGTCATGAACACCTACCGGGTGGACGACGACGGACTGGTCCGCACCGGCAGCGAGCGCGCGGGGGTGGACTGGTGACCCTGTCGCTGACCCGGCCGGCCGGTGCCCGCTCGATCGACGAGCTGCTGGCCGAGGCGCGCAGCCGGCTGGTCCGCGTGACGCCCGCCGAGGCGGCCGCCCGCGTGGCCCGCGGTGCGCTGCTGGTGGACATCCGCCCGGCCGCCCAGCGCGTCCGCGAGGGCCAGGTGCCCGGGTCGCTGGTGGTCGAGCGCAACGTCCTGGAGTGGCGGTTCGACCCGGCCTCGGACGCCCGGCTGCCCGAGGCCACCGGCTACGACGTCGAGGTGATCGTCCTCTGCTCGGAGGGCTACACCTCCAGCCTCGCGGCCGACGCGCTCCGCTCGCTCGGCCTGTCCCGGGCGACCGACGTCGTCGGCGGCTTCCGGGCGTGGGAGGCGGCCGGTCTCCCGACCTGCTGACATGCTCGGCCGGTGACCCGCGCCCGCCCCGCCGCCGGTGGCGGCCGGGTCCTCGGCGTGGCACCGGAGCGGCTCGCGCGCTGGCTGGACGGCGTGGCCGACCGGCACGGTCCCTTCGCCGAGGTCGCGCTGGACGACGGCGCCGTCCGCGTGACGTGCGCCGACACCACCACGGTCACCCTGCGGGCGCCGTTCACCTGGACGCCGGGACCGGCGCTGCTGTCGGGGTTCACCGCGGCCGCGCGGCAGCCCCGGCGGGCGGCGGTGCTGCTGGTGCGGAGGGGCCGCTGGGCCGTCGGCGTCTTCGCCGGCGCGGAGCTCGAGGCGTCCAAGGTCGACTCGCGGTTGGTGCAGGGCCGGACCGCGGCCGGCGGCTGGTCGCAGCAGCGCTTCGCCCGCCGCCGCGGCCACCAGACCGACGCCGTCGTCGACGCCGCCGCCGACACCGCCGCGCGCGTGCTGCTGCCGGCCGCCGGGGAGGTGGCGGCGCTGTTCACCGGCGGCGACCGCGGCCTGGTCGACGCCGTCCTGGCCGATCCGCGCCTCGCGCCGCTGGCCGCGCTGCGCCGCGAGCCGGCGCTGGAGGTGGGCGAGCCGACGAAGGCGGTGCTGCTCGCCACCCCGCAGCAGTTCCGCGCCGTCGCCGTCCACATCGTCGAACCCCACGAGCGCTGACGGCCGCGATCTGCTGTTCACCCCGTGACGGATGTCGCTGCGTGCCGTAAGGTCCTCCGACCGTGTCCTCCGCATCGAGCGTGACGACCGCTTCCCCCGATCCCGTCCTCACCGCCGAGCGCGCCCACCTGGCGCGTGCGGCCGACTGCCTGACCGAGATGCGCACCGCGGCCGCCGCGGTGACCGACGCCGGCGTCGACGCCTGGGCCTCCGAGCGGCTGGGGGCCGCGCGCGCCGAGCGGCTCCGCCGGCTGGCCGCGGACCCCGGCGTCCCGCCCTTCTTCGGCCGGACCGACACCGCGACCGAGACCTTCCACATCGGCCGCCGGCACGTCCGCGACGCGACGGGCACCCCCGTGGTCATCGACTGGCGGGCACCGATGAGCCGGCCGTTCTACCAGGCCAGCGCGGCCGATCCCCAGGGCCTGGTGCGCCGCCGCCGGTTCGGCTTCTCCGGCGGCGAGCTGACCGGCTACGAGGACGAGCTGCTCGCCGCCGGCGACGGGCGCGCCAGCGAATTCCTGCGGCAGGAGATCGAGCGGCCGCGCAGCGGCCCGATGCGCGACATCGTCGCCACCATCCAGCCCGAGCAGGACGCGATCGTGCGGGCGCCGCTGTCCGAGTCGATCTGCGTGCAGGGCGCCCCGGGGACCGGCAAGACGGCGGTCGGCCTGCACCGCGCGGCCTACCTGCTCTACACCCACTCCGGCCAGCTCGCCCGCACCGGCGTGCTGGTGGTCGGGCCCAACCGGGCCTTCCTCCGCTACATCGAGCAGGTGCTGCCCACGCTCGGCGAGGTGGACGTCGAGCAGACCACGGTCGCCGACCTCACCGCCCGGGTGCCGGTGCGCGCCGCCGAGGAGCCCGCGCTCGCCGTCCTCAAGGGCGACGCCCGCATGGCCGAGGTGCTCCACCGCGCGCTGTGGGGCGGCATCGCCAAGCCGGCCGACGACCTCCTCGTGCCCCTGGCCGGCCGCCGGTACCGCGTCCCCGTCGAGCGGCTCAAGCGCTACGTCGACGACCTGCGCCGTCGCGGCCGGATCGCCGACGACCTGCAGGCGCTGCACTACTCCGCCGGGCGCGAGCGGCTGGCCATGGCGCTGGCCGAGGACGCCCGCCGGCAGAAGGAGCTGGCCGGTGGCAGCCCCACCGACGCCGAGACCCGCCGCGCGGCGCGCAGCGCGGAGGTGCGCGCCTTCTGCGACGCGGTGTGGCCGGCCTGGGACGCCGCCGGCCTGCTGCACGCCCTCTGGACCGAGCCCGACCGGCTGGCCCGCGCCGCCCGCGGGGTCCTGGACGACGACGAGCAGGCCGCGCTGCACCGCCCGGCGCGGTCGGTGCGGACGGCGCCGTGGACGGAGGCCGACGCCGTCCTGGTCGACGAGGCCGCCGGGCTGCTCGACCGCACGCCGGGCTACGGGCACGTGGTCGTCGACGAGGCGCAGGACCTCTCGCCCATGCAGTGCCGCGCAATCGCCCGCCGGCTGGCGGCGGGCTCGCTGACCGTGCTCGGGGACCTCGCCCAGGCCACCAGCCCGTGGTCGGTGGCCGACTGGGCGGCCACCCTCGAGGGCCTCGGCCGGCCCGGCACCGTCGTCCGCCCCCTGACCCGGGGCTACCGGGTGCCCGGCGAGGTGCTCGACTACGCCAACCGGCTGCTGCCGGCCATCGCGCCGGGGCTGCCGCCCGCGACGGCGACCCGCCGGGAGGCCGGCTCGCTCGACGTGCGGCCGGTGAGCACGCTGGCCGAGCCGCTGGCCGACGTCGTCGCCCGGCTCGCCGCGGGCGAGGGCTCGACCGGTGTCGTCTGCGCCGACGCCGACGTCGCCGGCGTGGTCGCGCTGCTGCGCGCCGCCGGGCTGCCGGCCGAGCCGCTGACCGACGACGGCGAGGCGGCGGCCCGGGTCGCCGTGGTGCCGGCGACGCTGGTCAAGGGGTTGGAGTTCGACGCCGTCGTGGTCGTCGACCCGGGCGCGATCGTCGCCGCCGAGCCGCGCGGCCTGCACCGGCTCTACGTCGTCCTCACCCGCGCGGTGAGCGCGCTCGTGGTCCTCCACCGGGGTGATCTGCCGGCCGAGCTGTCGAACGACCCCGCTGCCCCCCACCACTCGCCAGCTCGCGGCGGGACCCTGCAGCGGGGCCGTCGCTGAACCCGCGCGCCTCGCCTGTCCCGGCGCGGCGCGGGTGGTTGTAGATCGGGACGTTTCCTGTTGAGGTGTGACACCGTTCGAGGGGAGGGGGGCGATGGAGCAGCCCAGAGTTGCCAGCACTCTGCTGAAGCTGCTGTCGACCGTCGTCGTCGCCGGCGCACTCGTCGCCGGTCTCCTCTTCCCGTGGGTCGGCGGCCCCGCGCTGGCCGCCCAGCAGGGCACGGGTCTGCTCGGCCGCCCCCCGGTCGAGCTCACCGACGAGCCGCCGGCGGGCAACACGGTGGTGCTGGCCGCCAACGGCGAACCCATCACCTACTTCTACGAGGAGAACCGCGCGCCGGTCCCCGGCGACCAGATCGCCGAGGTCATGAAGCAGGCGATGGTCGCCATCGAGGACGCCCGGTTCTACGAGCACAACGGCCTCGACGTGCAGGGCACGCTGCGGGCGCTGGTCACCAACATCGCCTCGGGCGGGGTGGAGGAGGGCGGCTCGACGCTCACCCAGCAGCTGGTGAAGCAGACCCTGCTGCAGACCGCCGACACCCCCGAGGAGCGGCGCGCCGCCGTCGAGCAGACCGTCGGCCGCAAGCTGCGCGAGGCGCAGCTGGCGCTGGCCCTCGAGGACGAGTACGGCAAGGACGAGATCCTCACCCGGTACCTGAACATCGTCTACTACGGGCAGAACGCCTACGGCATCCAGCCGGCCGCGCAGGCCTTCTTCAGCGTCAACGCCGCCGACCTCACCCTCACCCAGGCCGCACTGCTCGCCGGGCTGGTGCAGAGCCCCACGTCCGACGACCCCTTCACCAACCCGGAGGCGGCCACCGCCCGGCGCAACGAGGTCCTCTCGCGCATGGCCGAGCAGGGCTACGTCAGCGAGCAGGCGGCGGCCGACGCCTCCACCGCGCCGCTCGGCCTCGCCCCCGCCCCCGCGCCCCGCCGCGGCTGCGTCCAGGCCTCGGTCGGCCCCTACGTCTGCGACTTCGTCCAGCAGTACCTCATCAACGAGCTGGGCCTGACCCAGGACGACCTCGAGCACAACGGCTACACCATCCAGACCACGCTCGACCCCGATCTGCAGCGGGCCGGCGACTCCGCGGTGCTGCAGACCCTGCCGATGGGCGACTCGCTGGCCGGCATGTTCACCGCCGTCGAGCCCGGCACCGGGCACCTGCTCGCGATGAGCGTCAACCGGGTCTTCGGCTACGACGTGAGCGACCCGACGCAGGAGTCGTTCAACCTCAACGTGGCCCCCAGCCAGGGCTCCGGGTCCACCTACAAGGTCTTCGTGGCAGCGGCCGCGCTCGCCCGCGGGTTCGGCAGCCACTACACGCTGACGACGTCCGACCCGTACGTGTCCAAGGTGTACAAGGACGGCGGCGAGCCCTACGACGTCCGCAACGCCGGCCGGTACGGCAGCACGCTGGACATGACCACCGCGCTGTACCAGTCGTCGAACACCTACTTCCTCGCCCTCGAGGACGCCCTCGGCAGCGTCGAGGACGCCGTCGAGATGGCGCAGAAGATGGGCCTGTTCCAGTTCAACGACCCGGCGCTGCCGCAGCAGATCATCGACGACAACCGCGGCTCGTTCACCTTCGGGCCAGAGCCGACCAGCCCCTTGGGCCTGGCCAGTGCCTACTCGACGCTGGCGGCCAGCGGCACGCAGTGCGACGTCGTCCCGCTCACCCGGCTGCTCGACCGCAACGGCGAGGACGTCCTCGGCGAGGACGGCCAGCCGCTGGTGCGCGACCGGTGCACGCCGGAGGCGATCCCGCCGGGTGTCGCCAACACGCTCAACCAGATGCTCCGCCGTGACGTCGAGCCCGGGTACGGCGGCCAGACCGGCCGGCGGGCGTACGTCCCCGGTCACCAGATCGCCGGCAAGACGGGGACCTCGCAGGACAACTACTCGGTCGCGTTCGTCGGGTACACCCCCGAGATCACCGCGAGCGTGATGGTCCTCAACCCGAAGCGCAACGAGGACGTCGGCGGCTTCGGTGGTGGCAAGGGCGCGCAGATCTGGCACGACGCGATGGCGCCGATACTCGAGGCCCGCGGCAGCGCCGACTTCCCGCCGGCCGACGAGCAGGTCGAGAACGGCAACACCCGGCCGCTGCCGGGCTGCTCCAGCGTGAGCGCCTGCAAGGCCGCCCTGACCGCCGCCGGCTTCCAGTGGTCGACCGCCCGGGTCGACAGCGACCGCCCGGCGGGCCAGTTCGTGGGACTGAGCCCGCGCAGCCGCGCCGTCCCCGGCCAGGTCGTGACCATCCTGGTCAGCAACGGCTCCCGCTACGTCGAGCCGGCCCCGGCCCCGGCCCCGGAGCCGCCGCCGGCGACCGCGCCGCCCCCCGCCCCGCCGCCCGCCCCGCCGCCGCCCCCACCGCCGCCGCCTCCGGACGACGACGGGGGGAACGGCAACGGCGGTGGCAACGGCAACGGCAACGGCAACGGCGGGTCCCCGGCCGTCCCCGGTGACGACGACTGAAAGCGGTCGTCGAGCGCCTGGGTGAGCAGCCAGCCGCCCAGCAGCACAAGGTGCAGCAGGAACAGCCACAGGCCGACGGCGACGACGCCGCCGACGACGGTGAGCCCGCCGAAGGGCGCCCCCAGATCCAGCGGCAGGCTCAGGAACAGCACGAAGCCCTGCAGGAAGCCCGACAGGCAGGCCGCGGTGAACGGGACGCCGATCAGCAGCGCCCGCCAGCCGAGCCGGCCGGCCGCCACCACCCGGAAGCCCCACAGCAGCGGGACGACGAGGGCGGCGAGGACCGAGTAGAAGCCGACGGCGATCCGGCCGATCACGTGGCCGGTGCGGTCGAGGTCGGCCATCACCTCGACCGCGAGCAGCAGCGGGTACAGCAGCACGGGTGTGAGCAGCAGCAGCGGCAGCGCCAGCAGCCGGCCGCGCCAGCCGGTGAGCGACTCCTCGCGGCGGCTGAAGCGCAGCAGCGCCCGGCGCAGGCCCTCGCCGTAGAGCGACATGGGCACCAGGGCCAGCAGGACGCCGACCGGGTCCAGCCCTGCCCCGGCGTCCACCAGCCGCGCCACGGCGTCGGGCGCGCCGACCTCGTCGGGGAACAGCCCGGCCAGCCGGTCGCCGAGCTCGCGCACCGTCCCGGGCGAGGTGAGCCAGGTGGTGAGGCCGAACGCGACGACGAGCAGCGGGACGACGGCCAGGCCGGCGTAGAAGGTCAGGCCGGCGGCGATCAGCGCGAGGTCGCGGCCGCGCAGCCGCCGGCGCACCGCTGCCAGCAGCCCGGTCACCTCGGCCCACCAGCGGGAGGGGGACCACCGGGACCGCTGCACCCGGTCATGCCACCAGGGATCGGCGCGGGCCGCCCGTCGGGGGGTCAGCGGGACCCGAGCAGGTGGCGGGCGGCGGCGTACCCGCCGAGCCCGCTGACCGCCCCGCCGCGGACCGTGCCGCCCGAGGAGGCGTGCACGATCCGCGGGGAGGGGCCGGCCACGCCCCACGTGCCGGCCTCCTCCGCGGTCGCGGCCACGGGCCAGGACAGGTCGCCGTGGAAGATGTGCCCGCCCGGCATCGCCAGCGCGGCCTCGACGTCCAGCGGGGAGGCGGCCTGCAGGCAGGGCTCGCCGTCGGCGTCGCGGGCCAGGCAGCCGGCGAGGGGCTCCTCGAGGTGGGCGTCGAGCTGCGCGAGCACCCGCCGCACGGCCTCGTCCCGGGTACCGGCGGGGTCGCCGCGGTAGAGCTCGGCGGGCGTCTGCAGGCCGAACAGGGTCAGCGTGTGCAGCCCGGCGGCGCGCGCCCCCGGCCCCAGGACCGTGGGGTCGGTCAGCGAGTGGCAGTAGACCTCGAACGGGATCTCGTCGGGCAGCCGGCCCGCGGCGGCCCGGGCGTGCGCGGCGTCGAGCTGCGCGGCGGCCTCGTCGACGTGGAAGGTGCCCGCGAACGCCGTCGCGGGGTGGGTGCCCGAGCGCAGGCGCGGCAGCCGGGCGAGCACCATGTTCACCTTCAGCTGCGAGCCGCTCGGCCGCGGGCCGGGCGGGGCACCGGTGAGCTCGGCCAGCACGGCCGGCGCCGCGCCCACCACCACGGCGTCCGCCCCGGCGGAGCGCTCGCGGCCGTCGTCGTCGGTCCAGAGCACGGTGACGCCGTCCGGGCCCTCGTCCAGCGCGGTCACCGCCGCCCGGGTCACCAGCTCGGCCCCGGCCGAGCGGGCCGCCGCGGCCAGCGCCGCCGTCACGGCGCCCATGCCGCCCACCGGGACCCGCCAGCGCCCCGTCCCGTTGCCGATCACGTGGTAGAGGAAGCAGCGCCCCGCGGCGCTGCCCGCCTCGTGCACGTCGGCGAACGTGCCGATCAGCCCGTCGGTCAGCGCCACCCCGCGGACCACGTCGTCGGTGAGGTGGTCGGCGACGACGTCGGCCAGCGGGCGTTCCCGCAGGTCGTGCCAGATCCCGGGGTCGCGCAGCCGCCGCTCCAGCTGCCCGGCGGTCAGGAGCGGTTCGGTGAGCGTGGGGGCGACGTCCTCGGCCAGGGTGGCCAGGCGCCGGTAGAGGCACTGCCAGCCGGCGAACTCGGTGTCGGACCCGGTGAGTGCCCGGAACGACGCCGCGGTGGCCGGTCCCTCGCCGCGCTCGACGAGGAGGCCCGTGGACCCGCCCTGGCGGCGGACGGCGGTGTACGAGGCCACCGCCCGGTCGGCCAGGGTCACCCGGAGGTCGAGATCGGCGACGACCCGGTCGGGCAGCAGGCTGACCAGGTACGAGTACGCCGACAGGCGGACGTCGACGCCGGGGAAGAGCTGCCGGCTCACCGCGGCGCCGCCGACCTCGTCCCGCCGCTCGAGGACCAGCACCGACCACCCGGCCCGGGCCAGGTAGGCGGCCGCGGTCAGGCCGTTGTGTCCACCTCCGACAACGACGGCGTCGTACCGCGAACCGGCCACCTGCGCACCGTAACCAGCGCCTCCCGACCGGTTCGCGCAGGTCGCCAGCGTCGGTCCGGAGGCCGGCGGCCGTCCCCCGCCCGAGCCGTCGCGTGACCCACCGTGTCGGGTGAAGCGCGAAGAGTTGTGAAGGTGTGCACAAATCACATCGGGGTGATTGTCACGACCCAGTAACGCCCTTACGGTCTGTATGTCCCTCGGGGCGCTGAGTCACCTCTCGGGGTGACGCCCCGCCGACCCCGAACCGGGAGCTCGCAGCGTCGCGGGCCGCGGTCGCACCCGTGCCGCACTGCAGAACGGAGAGCCGCCCTCCCATGGCGACCACTCGGACGTCTTCCCCGCGCCCGAACTCCCGCCGCACCGCCCGCCGCGCCGTCCTCGCGCTCGCCGCCGCGCTCGGGCTGGCGTTCGTGCCCGCGCCGGCCGCCGCCGCGCCGGAGCAGCCGGAGACCGCGCAGGAGGCGGCGGCCCTCATGGCCGCCCGCGCCCACGACCTGGAGGTCGTCACCGAGCAGTTCAACGACGCGCGGGCGCTCCTGGAGCAGCAGCAGGCCGCCGTCCGGGCCGCCGAGGAGACCGTGGCGCAGGCGCAGGCCGCGCTGGCCACCGCGCAGGCCCAGGTGCGGGGGATCGCCCGCAGCGCCTTCACCGGCGAGGGGCTCAACGGCTTCGCCGCGCTGATGACCAGCGACGACGCCGACGACTTCGTCGCCCGCATGTCGACGCTGTCGATGGTGGCCGGCCACCAGAACGAGATCCTCGGCCAGGCGCAGACCGCGACCCAGGCGGCCGCCGACGCCCAGGCGGCCGCCGCCGAGGCCGCCGCCCAGGCCCAGGCCACCTTCGACGCCGTCGCCGGCCAGCAGGCCGAGCTCGAGGCGCAGATCGCCGCCTACCAGGCCGACTTCGACCGCCTCAGCGCCCAGGAGCAGGCGGCCGCCACCGAGCTGGCCGCCACGCACGGCACCGACCGGGCCAGCCGCGACGAGCGCGCCGAGCCGCTGCCCTCGGGCCCGGTGGTCGCCAGCAGCGAGGCGGCGCAGATCGCCGTGGACACGGCGATGGCGCAGCGCGGCGACCCCTACGTCTGGGCCGCCGCGGGGCCGAACGCGTTCGACTGCTCGGGCCTGGTCCAGTACGCCTACAAGGCCGCCGGCATCAGCCTGCCGCACTCGAGCCGCATGCAGGCCGGCATGGGCCAGTCCGTGTCCCGCGGCTCGCTGCAGCCCGGCGACCTGGTCTTCTACTACAGCCCGATCAGCCACGTCGGCATCTACATCGGCAACGGGCAGATGGTGCACGCGCCCACGTCCGGTGACGTGGTGAAGGTGGCGAGCATCGACGCCGTCGGCGCGATCACCGCGATGCGGCGCATCGCCGGCTGACCCCCGTCCCGCCCGAGAGCCCCCGGCCTGCCAGGCCGGGGGCTCTCGCGCTCTTGACGGCCACCGACGAAACGTGAACACTGCTCTCAAAACGGATCACTGTTCTCGAAGGTGTGGGTCATGGGCGTCGTCTGGAACTGGACCTGGGGGGCCGTGGCGTTCGGGTCGGAGCTGGCCGCGCTGGCCGCGCTCGCGGTCGGCGGGTGGGCGCTGCCGGTCCCCACCGCCGTCCGCCTGCTGGCCGCCGTCGGCGCCCCGGTGGTGGCGGCGGTGCTCTGGGGGCTGTTCGCCTCGCCGCAGGCGCCGGTGCAGGTGCTCGCCGTGACCGTGGTGGTGAAGGTGGTCGTGCTCGGCGGGGCGGTTGCGGCGCTGGCGGCCACCGGCCACGCCCGGCTGGCCGCGGTGCTGGCCGTCGCCGCCGTCCTGGGCACGGTGCTCTCGCCGTCCCCCGCCGCGCTGGTCAGCCCGCCGACGGCGGCGTGAGCCGCTGGAGCAGCCCCCAGACGAACTGGGCACGGGTGCCGTCGGGCAGGTGCACCTCCCAGCGGGTGTGCACCCCCGGGTCGACGCTCCGCGCGCCGGGGAGGCCGGCGACGTCGTCGAGCACGTGCTCCCACACCCGCAACCGGCCGGCGGTCACCCGCGGCGCCCACGCCCCCGGGAGGCGGACGAAGCGCTCCTCGAGCACCTCGCCGCCGGGCGCGGTCAGCACCTCCCACCGGTGCTGCGGCCAGAGCGGAAGCGGCCACCGGCGCACCTCGAGGTCGAGGTCGCCGAAGCGCAGGTCCTCGGTCTCCTCGGCCGGCCCGAGGACGGCGGTGCGCAGCGCCAGGCCCCGGGGAGCCCGCGGCGCGTGGTGCAGCGCCTGCCAGCGGTTGTGCGCGGCGTGCGCCTGCGCCCGGGTGGCGCCCAGCCGGGGCAGGGCCTCGGCGACCAGGTCGGGGCGGAGGTCGGCCATCCGGCGCAGCAGGACGAGGCAGAACTCCCGCCGGGCCAGACCACGCACGCCGCCGACCCTGCCACCATGTCGCGGTGCTGCTCGACCGCGCCACCGCCGAGGGGATCGCCGACGGGTCGGTGACGCTCGCCTTCCGCCGCTGGGACCGCCCGCGGATGCGGGCCGGCAGCACCCAGCGCACGGTCGCCGGGGTGATCGAGGTGGAGACGGTCGAGGAGGTCGACCCGGCGCTGCTCACCGAGGAGGACGCCCGGGCCGCCGGCGTCCGCTCCCTGGCACGGCTGCTCGCCCTGCTCGACCGCCGTCCCGGCGCGCGCGTCTACCGGATGCGGGTCCGCGCCGCCGGTCCCGACCCGCGGGTGGCCCTCCGCGAGCGGCCCACCCTCGACGACGGCGACCGGCGCGCCCTCGACGCCCGTCTCGACCGGTTCGACGCCGCCGCCCGGCACGGGCCGTGGACCCGCGGCGTCCTCGCGCTCATCGCCGCGCGCCCCGGCGTCCGGGCCCCCGACCTCGCGGCCTCGCTCGGCCGCGAGGTGCTGCCCTTCAAGCGCGACGTGCGCAAGCTCAAGGAGCTCGGTCTCACCCGCAGCCTCGAGGTCGGCTACGAGCTCTCGCCCCGGGGGCGGGCGTACCTCGACGGCCCGGTCGGGGAGGATGGGTCGTCGTGAGCTCCTCCTCCGCCGTGCCCGCCGTCCACCCCGTCGCGACCGCCTTCCGGGTGGTCGCCGTCGCCGAGGCGTTGAGCTGGCTCGGCCTGCTCGCCGGCATGTACCTCAAGCACGTGGCGGGGACGACGGAGGCCGGCGTGCAGCTGTTCGGGCCGGTCCACGGCGCGGTCTTCGTCGCCTACGTCGTCGTCGCGGTGGTCGCGGCCCGGGTGCTGCGCTGGCGCCCGTCCACCACCCTGCTGGCGCTCGCCGCCGCGGTCCCGCCGCTGGTCACGGTGTGGTTCGAGCGGTGGGCGACCCGCGCCGGGCGGCTGCCCCGCCGGGAGCCCGCGACCGCCTGACCGGCGGCGCCGTTACGGTCCGGGGATGGCCGAACCCGTCCTGCCGACCACCGCCCGCCGGCTCCTGGCCCGCACCGCCCGCGTGCAGCGCGACGGCCGGGCGCCCGGCATGGTCGCCGGCGTCGTCCGCGACGGCGGGCTGGCGTGGTCGGCCGGACGCGGCGACGTCCCCGAGCCGCACACCGACGTCCAGTACCGGTTGGGGTCGATCAGCAAGACGGTCACCGCGGTGGCGGTGCTGCGGCTGCGCGACGAGGGCCGGCTCGGGCTGGACGACCCGCTCGCCCGGCACCTGCCGGGCACCCCGTTCGGCGACCGCACGATCGGCCAGCTGCTGTCCCACCTGGCCGGGGCCTCCGCCGAGAGCCCCGGGGGTTGGTGGGAGCGCACGCCGGGCGGCCCGCTGGCCGAGCTCGGGCTGGGGGAGCAGGACGTCGTCCTCGGCGCCGCCCGCCGGTTCCACTACTCGAACCTCGGCTTCGGCCTGCTGGGCGAGCTGGTGGCCCGCGCCCGCGGTGCCTCGTGGGAGGACGTCGTCCGCGCCGAGGTGCTCGCCCCGCTCGGCATGGCGCGGACGACGCCCCGGCCGGTGGCGCCCGCGGCCTCCGGGACGGCGGTGCACCCGTGGGCCGACGTCGTCCTCCCCGAGCCCGAGCACCACGCCGGCGTCATGGCGGCGGCCGGCCAGCTGTGGGCGACGCTGGCCGACCTCGCCCGCTTCGCCGTCTTCCTGCTCGGCGACACCGGCGACGTCCTGGACCCCGCGACGCTCGAGGAGATGACCGTGCCGGCCGGCGTGGACTCATCCGCCCCCGGGTGGTCGGCCTACGGGCTGGGGCTGCAGGTGCTGCGGCTCGACGGGCGCACGCTCGTCGGCCACGGCGGCTCGATGCCGGGCTTCCTGGCCGGGGTGTTCGTCGACCGCGAGGAGCGGACCGGCGCCGTCCAGCTGGCCAACACCACCTCGGGCCTCGACCCGCTGGCCCCCGGCCTGCTCGCCGACCTCCGCGAGCTCGAGCCGCGGGTGGTCGAGCCGTGGCGGCCCGCGCCGGCGCCGGTCGACCTCGACCTGCTCGGCGTCTGGTTCTGGGGGCCGGCGCCGCACGTGCTGCGCGCCGTTGCCGGCGGGCTGCTGCACCTGGGGCCGTTGCCGGGGCGCTCCGGGCGCGCCAGCCGGTTCACCGCCCGGCCCGACGGCACCTGGGTGGGGCTGGACGGCTACTACGCCGGCGAGACGCTGCGGATCGCCCCCGACCACCTCGACCTCGGCACGTTCGTCTTCACGCGGACGCCCTACGACCCGGCCGCCCCGGTGCCCGGCGGCGTCGACGACCGCGGCTGGCACGCGACGTGAGGGAACGTCCCCCTGCAGGGTCCCGCCGCGAGCTCGCGAGTGTGGGGGGCAGGGGCCCTCACCCGAAGGCGTCCAACGTCGTCGTGAGCACGAGGCCGTAGATCAGGTGCGGGACGAGGTCGCTCATCCAGTCGGTCGCCGACCACGTCCGCGGGTCGGTGATGCCCAGCGCGGTCATCGGGCCGTTCGCGGCGACCAGCACCCCCGCCGTCGTCAGCGCCGTCCCCACCGGCTTGCTCGACCGGAAACCCGCCGCACGGACGACGCCGGTCAGCACCCCGACGCCGACCCCGGCCACCAGCCCGGTCAGCGGGCCGAGGCCCTGCACCCGGTTCTGCCGGTGCTCCTCGTCGCCGGGGATCTGCACGTGCGCCTTCTCGGCGAGCGTCTCCACCGTCCGCTCGGGCGTGGAGCTGCTGCCGCGGCCGCGGACCGCCATGTCCACGTAGGTCACCGCGTTGAGCGCGGTGCTCGCCGCGGCCCCGGCGGCGGCCCCGCGGAGCACCCAGCCGAGCGGGGTGATGCCGCGGCGGCCCTTCCCGGACGTCCCCAGCGGGGTCCGCTTCGCCATGGGCCCCCGCTACCCCGCCTGGCGGCCCGCACGCCCCCGCCGCAGGCTGGGCACCGTGACCGACGTCGACGGGCGGCTCGAGCGGGCCATCGGGGCGCTGCTCGACGCCCGCGCGCCGGCGACGATCTGCCCCTCGGAGGCCGCGCGCGCCGTCGACCCCGACGGCTGGCGGGAGCTCATGCCGGCCGCCCGGGCGGCGGCGGGCCGGCTGGCGGCCGCCGGCGAGGTCGAGGTCACCCAGCGGGGCGAGGTCGTCGACGTCGCCACCGCCCGCGGGCCGGTGCGCGTGCGCCGTCCGCGCTGAGGGTCACCAGCCCGGGCGCCGCAGGAACTCCGCACCGGCGTGGGCAGCGAGACCAGCGCCGCCCGCGCGACCTGGCCGGTGGCCGCAGCCCACCCCCGTGGGCCCACGCCCCGCGGCGGCTTCTACCGTTCCTGGGAGCCGAGACGACGGCGTCCGGGGACGCGAGGAGCGACGAGGGTGAGCAGCGGCGAGGTCCCGGAGCGGGTGCAGCACATCTATGACGAGGTGCTGCGCCGCAACCGGGGGGAGACGGAGTTCCACCAGGCGGTCCGCGAGGTGCTGGAGTCCCTCGCCGTCGTCCTGGACCGGCACCCCGAGTTCACCGAGATGAAGACGGTGGAGCGGATCTGCGAGCCC
The DNA here is from genome assembly GCF_054050715.1 of Blastococcus sp. SYSU D00669. Classification (NCBI taxonomy): domain Bacteria; kingdom Bacillati; phylum Actinomycetota; class Actinomycetes; order Geodermatophilales; family Geodermatophilaceae; genus Blastococcus; species Blastococcus sp. SYSU D00669. Next base: position 13,572 of record NZ_JBJGZV010000003.1, on the reverse strand, counting down.
GAGCGGCAGATCATCTTCCGGGTGCCGTGGCAGGACGACCGCGGCGACGTGCAGATCAACCGCGGCTTCCGGGTGGAGTTCAACTCGGCGCTCGGCCCGTACAAGGGCGGCCTGCGGTTCCACCCGTCGGTGGACCTGGGCATCGTCAAGTTCCTCGGCTTCGAGCAGATCTTCAAGAACGCGCTGACCGGCATGCCGATCGGCGGCGGCAAGGGCGGGTCGGACTTCGACCCCAAGGGCCGGTCCGACGCCGAGGTCATGCGGTTCTGCCAGTCGTTCATGACCGAGCTCTACCGGCACCTCGGCGAGTACACCGACGTGCCGGCCGGCGACATCGGCGTGGGTGCGCGGGAGATCGGCTACCTGTTCGGCCAGTACAAGCGGATCACCAACCGGTACGAGTCCGGCGTCATCACCGGCAAGGGGCTCGGCTGGGGCGGCGCCCTCGTGCGGACCGAGGCCACGGGCTACGGCGCCGTCTACTTCGCCGCGGAGATGCTCGCCGCGCGCGAGGAGTCCCTCGAGGGGCAGCGGGTCGTCGTCTCCGGGTCGGGCAACGTCGCGGTGTACGCGATGGAGAAGGTCCAGCAGCTCGGCGGCACCGCGATCGCCTGCTCGGACTCCAGCGGCTACGTGGTCGACGAGAAGGGCATCGACCTCGAGGTCCTCAAGCAGGTCAAGGAGGTGGAGCGGGCCCGCATCGAGGTCTACGCCGAGCGGGTCCCGTCCGCCGCCTTCGTGGCCGGCGGCAGCATCTGGGACGTCCCCTGCGACGTCGCCGTCCCCAGTGCCACCCAGAACGAGCTGGCCGGCGACGCGGCGGCGCAGCTGGTGCGCAACGGGTGCCGGTACGTCGTCGAGGGCGCCAACATGCCGACGACCCCGGAGGCGGTGCGCGTGCTGCGGGACGGTGGCGTCGCGTTCGCCCCGGGCAAGGCGGCCAACGCCGGTGGCGTCGCCACCTCGGCGCTGGAGATGCAGCAGAACGCCTCGCGCGACCGGTGGACCTTCGAGCACAGCGAGGCGCGGCTGGCCGAGATCATGCGCGACATCCACGCCCGCTGCGCCCGGACCGCCGAGGAGTACGGCTCGCCCGGCGACCTCGTGCTGGGCGCCAACGTGGCCGGCTTCCTGCAGGTGGCCGGCGCCGTGCACGACCTCGGGCTCGTCTAGCCCTCCAGGCCGGCGGCCCGCTCGAGCAGCGGCGTCGTCCGGTGGTCGACGAAGCGGCGCAGCGCCAGCGCGGTGTCGGTGCGCTGCACGCCCGGGATCGCCAGCACCTGCTCGGTGATCCGCCACAGGTCGTCGGCGTCCCGGGCCGCCACCTCGACGAGGAGGTCGACGACACCGGAGAGGCCGATCACCTCGAGCACCTCGGGGATGTGCGCGAGGGCGTCGCTGACCTCGGCCAGGCTGCGCTGCACCACCTGCACGGTGACGTAGGCGCGCAGCCGGTAGCCGAGCGCCTCGGGGGCCACCCGGCGCTCGAACGGGGTGAGCGACCCGTTGCTCTCCAGCCGCGCCAGACGGGCCTGGACGGTGTTGCGCGCCAGCCCGAGCTTCTGCGAGAGCGCCATCACGCTGGCCCGCGGGTCCTCGTTCAGGGCGAGCAGCAGCCGGGCGTCGGTGGCGTCGACCTCGGGCACGTTGCTCAGTCTGACATCCGAGGACGTCCTACTAATAGTCATCATGCGCAATCTCGGGACCGAACCTTGCGCACATCGCCCGCAGGTGGTGTTGTCCCTGGACGGGGGTGTCGTGTCACCATGTGTGAGTGGCGCCACACCCCGGCGCCACGAGACGTCCAGCACCGCGGGTGCCGGTGACCCCGGCCCTCCGGCGAACGGCGAGGAGTAGGTCTGTGACAGCGCTTGACCAGGCGACGGAGGTCGTCGACCCGGTACCCGGGGCCGGAGCCCCACACCTCCCGCAGCAACCGGAGCTGGTCCAGCTCCTGACGCCGGAGGGCGAGCGGGTCGAGCACCCCGAGTACCCGATCGACGTGTCCGACGACGAGCTGCGCGGGCTCTACCGCGACCTCGTCCTGGTCCGCCGCTGGGACTACGAGGCCACGGCGCTGCAGCGCCAGGGCGAGCTCGGCATCTGGGCCTCCCTGCTCGGCCAGGAGGCGGCCCAGGTCGGCGCCGGCCGGGCGCTGCAGGACGACGACATGGCCTTCCCCACCTACCGCGAGCACGGGGTCGCCCTGACCCGGGGGGTCGACCCGCTGCAGGTGATGAGCCTGTTCCGCGGCGTCGACAACGGCGGCTGGGACCCCGTGGCCACCGGCTTCAACCTCTACACCGTCGTCATCGGCGCGCAGTGCCTGCACGCGACCGGCTACGCGATGGGCGTGCAGCGCGACAGCGCCGAGTCCGCCGTCCTGGCCTTCCTCGGCGACGGTGCCACCAGCCAGGGCGAGGTCAACGAGGCGATGATCTGGGCGGCGAGCTTCAGCGCCCCCGTCGTCTTCTTCTGCCAGAACAACCAGTACGCGATCTCCGTGCCGATCGAGCGGCAGTCCCGCGTGCCGCTCTACCAGCGCGCCGCCGGGTTCGGCTTCCCCGGCGTCCGGGTCGACGGCAACGACGTCCTGGCCGTCCTCGCGGTGACGAGGGCAGCGCTCGCCGCGGCACGCGACGGCCAGGGCCCCACGTTCATCGAGGCCTTCACCTACCGCATGGGCGCGCACACCACCTCCGACGACCCGAGCCGCTACCGGCTGGCCGGCGAGATGGAGGAGTGGAAGCTGCGGGACCCGATCGCCCGGCTCAAGGCGCACCTGTCGCGGTCGGGCATCGCCGATCCGGCCTTCTTCGACGCGGTCGAGGCCGAGTCCGACGAGTTCGCCGCGCGCCTGCGCACCGGAACCCTGGAGATGCCCGATCCGCCGGGCACCTCGATGTTCGACAACGTCTACGCCGAGCAGACCCCGCTGCTGGCCGCCCAGCGCGAGGAGTTCGCCGCCTACCACGCGTCGTTCGAGGGAGCGGAGCAGTGACCGAGACGCTCACCATCGGCAAGGCGCTCAACCTGGGCCTGCGCCGGGCGATGGAGGACGACGCCAAGGTCGTGCTCATGGGCGAGGACATCGGCCGCCTCGGCGGCGTCTTCCGCATCACCGACGGGCTGCAGAAGGACTTCGGCGAGGACCGCGTCGTCGACACCCCGCTCGCCGAGGCCGGCATCGTCGGCACCGCCGTCGGCCTGGCCATGCGCGGCTACCGCCCGGTCTGCGAGATCCAGTTCGACGGGTTCGTCTTCCCCGCCTACAACCAGATCGTCACCCAGGTCGCCAAGATCCACGCCCGCTCGAAGGGCAAGCTGGCGATGCCGATCGTCATCCGCATCCCGTTCGGCGGCGGCATCGGCGCGGTCGAGCACCACAGCGAGAGCCCCGAGGCCTACTTCGCGCACACCCCGGGCCTCAAGGTCGTCGCGGTGAGCAACCCGGTCGACGCCTACTGGGGCATCCAGCAGGCGATCGCCCACCCCGACCCGATCGTCTTCCTCGAGCCCAAGCGGCGGTACTGGGAGAAGGCGCCGGTCGACACCGACGCCACCCCCGACCCGCTGTTCGCCTCGCGGGTGGTCCGCGGCGGCGACGACCTCACCGTGCTGGCCTACGGCCCGATGGTGAAGACGGCGCTGCAGGCCGCCGAGGCCGCGGAAGAGGAGGGCCGCTCGCTCGAGGTGGTCGACCTGCGCACGCTCTCGCCGCTCGACCTGGACCCGGTGTTCGAGTCGGTGCGCCGCACGGGCCGCTGCGTCGTCGTCCACGAGGCCCAGGTGACCCTCGGGCTGGGCGCCGAGATCGCCGCGCGGATCACCGAGCAGTGCTTCTTCTCGCTGGAGGCCCCCGTGCTGCGGGTGGGCGGCTACGACACGCCCTACCCGCCGTCGAAGCTCGAGGAGGAGTACCTCCCCGACCTCGACCGGGTGCTCGACGCCGTCGACCGGGCGCTGGGGTTCTGATGCCGGACCTGCGCCAGTTCCGACTGCCCGACGTCGGCGAGGGGCTGACCGAGGGCGAGATCCTGCAGTGGCTGGTCGCCCCGGGCGACACGGTCGTGGTCAACCAGCCGCTGTGCGAGGTGGAGACGGCGAAGGCGGCCGTCGAGCTGCCCTCCCCGTACGCCGGCACGGTCACCGAGCTGCACTTCGAGGCCGGGACGACGGTCGACGTCGGCACGCCGATCATCACCATCGACCTCGGCGGCGACGCCGCGCCGGCGGCTGCACCGGCGGCCGAGGAGGCGGAGCCGGCGGCCGGGCTGATCGGCGGTCCGGCGCCGGGCGGGCGGACGTCGGTGCTCGTCGGGTACGGCCCGAAGAACACCGAGGCCAAGCGGCGGCCGCGGCGCACCGGGGCCACGGTGGCCGCGCGGGCGACCGCGCCGGCCGTGCTGCCCCAGGCCGACTACGGCTCGGGCGGCACCGAGCGCCCGCCGCTGCTGGCCACCGCCCCCGACATCACCACCAAGCCGGTGCGCCACGGCGGGCTGGAGATCGGCCGGGCCGCCGAGGCGCACGCCGCGGCGGAGGAGGCCGCGCCGTCCCGGGCCGCCGCCCACGGGCAGCGCCGGCCGCGGCCGCTGGCGAAGCCGCCGGTGCGCAAGTACGCCAAGGACCGCGGTGTCGACCTCACGCTCGTCGTCGGCACCGGGGACGGCGGCGTGATCACCCGCGCCGACGTCGACGCCGCCCTCTCCACCGCCCCCGCTCCCGCTTTCGGTGCGGAAAGCGGGCCCGCTCTCCGCACCGAAAGCGGGGTGGGGGAGCAGCGGATCCCGATCAAGGGCGTGCGCAAGCACACCGCCGCGGCGATGGTGGCCAGCGCGTTCACCGCGCCGCACGTCACGGAGTTCCTGACCGTCGACGTCACGCGGATGATGAAGCTGCGCCGGCGGCTGGCGGAGCGGCCGGAGTTCGCCGGCGTCAAGGTCAGCCCGCTGCTCTTCGTGGCCAAGGCGGTGCTGCTCGCCGCGCAGAAGCACCCGATGGTCAACAGCTCGTGGGACGAGCAGGCGCAGGAGATCGTCGTCCACGGCGCGGTCAACCTGGGCATCGCCGCGGCCACCCCGCGCGGTCTCGTCGTCCCCAACGTCAAGGACGCCGGCCGGCTGTCCCTGGTCGAGCTGGCCCGGGCGCTGTCCGACCTGACCGACACCGCGCGGGCCGGCCGGACGGCGCCGGCCGACATGACCGGCGGCACGATCACCATCACCAACGTGGGGGTGTTCGGCGTCGACACCGGGACGCCGATCCTCAACCCCGGCGAGTCGGCGATCCTCGCCTTCGGCGCCGTGCGCGAGATGCCGTGGGTGCACAAGGGCAAGGTCCGGCCGCGGCAGGTCACCCAGCTGGCGCTGTCGTTCGACCACCGGATCATCGACGGCGAGCTGGGCTCGCGGTTCCTGGCCGACGTCGGGGCGATGGTGTCCGACCCGGGGATCTCGCTGGCGTTCTGACCCGTGATCATGGCGCCGTGACCACCGATCCAGCGAGGAGGGTGGTCGCGGCGCCATGATCGTCGGCGTGACCGACCTCGACCGGCTGCTCGACTTCGCCGCCCGCTCCCGGCTGCCCGACGGCTTCGGCTACCTGCGGGACGACGGCAGCGTCGACCTCGCGCGCGGCCAGGAGACCTGGATCGTCGCGCGGATGACACACGTCTTCGGGCTGGCGGCGCTGCTCGGCCGGCCGGGGGCGGGCGAACTGGTCCGCCACGGGGTCGCCGCGCTCGCCGGCGGGCCGCTGCACGACGGCGCCCACGGCGGCTGGGCGGCCAGCACCGCCGACCCCACCAAGGCCGCCTACGTGCACGCCTTCGCCGTCCTGGCCGGGGCGACGGCGACGACGGCCGGCGCGCCCGGCGGCCCGGCGCTGCTTGAGGAGGCGCTGGGCATCTGGCAGGAGCGTTTCTGGGACGACGCCGCCGGCCTGGCGGTGGAGGAGTGGGACCCGGCCTGGAGCACCTGCGACGCCTACCGCGGGGCCAACGCCAACATGCACGGCGTCGAGGCGACCCTGGCCGCCGCCGACGCGCTGGGCGCCGACCCGCGGGCCGACCGGCTGCGGCGGCAGGCGCTGCGCAGCGTCGAGCGGGTGGTGCACGGCTGGGCCCGCGAGCGCGACTGGCGGCTGCCCGAGCACTTCACCGCCGACTGGACGCCGCTGCCGGAGTTCAACCACGACCGGCCGGCCGACCCGTTCCGCCCGTACGGGGTGACGATCGGGCACCAGTTCGAGTGGGCGCGCCTGGCCCTGCACCTGCGGGCGGCCCTGCCCGACCCGCCGGGGTGGCTGCTCGACGACGCGGTGGCGCTCTTCGACGCCGCCGCGACGCGCGGCTGGGCCGCCGACGGGCACGACGGTTTCCCGTACACGCTCGGCTGGGACGACCGGCCGGTGGTCGGCGCCCGCATGCACTGGGTGCTCTGCGAGGGGGTCGCCGCGGCGGGCGTGCTGGCGCAGGTGACCGGCGAGCCCCGCTACGGCGAGCTGGCCGCGCGCTGGCGGGCCCACGGCGAGGAGCGGTTCGCCGACCCGGCCACCGGCAGCTGGCACCACGAGCTGACGCCGACCGGCGAGCTCGGCCACGGCACCTGGACGGGTCAGCCGGACGCCTACCACCTGGCCCAGATGCTGCTGCTCGACGACCGCCCGGTGCGCGGCAGCGTGGCCGCGGCGCTCCCCTGATCGGCCCTCCTGCAGAGGCCCGCGGCGAGCGTGCGAGCCGTGGGGGCAGGAGGGTCCTTCAGGTTATCGGTCCGGAACGGCTGGGTAGGTCGTGCACGACCCGAATCCGAGCAAGAGGAGGAGAACCCGTGGCCAGCGTGCAGGAATCCATCGACGTCGACGTCCCGATCCGCGTCGCCTACGACCAGTGGACGCAGTTCGAGTCGTTCCCGCAGTTCATGGGCGGTGTCGAGCGGATCACGCAGACCGACGACACCCACACCCACTGGGTCACCAACATCGACGGCGTGAAGCGCGAGTTCGACACGAAGATCACCGAGCAGCACCCCGAGGAGCGCGTCGCCTGGGCCTCCACCGGCGGTGAGGCCAAGCACGCGGGCGTCGTCACCTTCCACAAGCTCGACGAGAACAAGACCCGCGTGATGATCCAGATCGACTGGGAACCGCAGGGCATCGTCGAGAAGGCCGGCGCGGCGCTGGGCTTCGACGACCGCCAGGTGAAGGCGGACGCCAAGAGGTTCAAGGAGTTCATCGAGAGCCGCGGCACCGAGACCGGCGCCTGGCGCGGCGACGTCCCGCGCGACTGAGCGAGAGCCCGCTGCGGGGCCGCGGACACGACGACGGCCCGTCCCCTCGTCCGAGGGGACGGGCCGTCGGTCCGTGGCTGGAACGGCCCGGCTGCAGGGTCCCGCGCCGAGCGTGCGACGCGTGGGGGGCAGCCGGGTCCTTCAGTCCGCGTCGAGGTCCTGGGCGACCATGCCGGCGATGCGCTCGAGCACCGTCTCGTCGTCGCTGCTCACGATCACCTCGGACCCCTGCTTGGCACCCAGCGTCATGATCATCAGCGGGGAGCCCGCGTCGACGGGGTTGCCGCCCGGCGTGGCCAGGGTGACCGGGACGCCGGACTTGCCGACGGCCTCGGCGATCAGCGCGGCCGGACGAGCGTGCAGCCCCACCCGGGAGCCGACGGTGACGTTCTGACTGGGCATCGATGCCTCTTCCTCGTTCGCGAACGGTGCTGGTCGGGACGGTAACCGGGCGGGGAGCACCTGTCAGGTGGTCGCCGCGCTCGGGGGGACGACGCCCACGGGGGTGTGCGCGTGCTCGAGGTCGACGGCGTCCTCGGGTGCCTCCTCGGCGTCGCTGCGGCCGAGGCTCTTCAGCACGGTGACCGCCACGCCGCCGACGACGGCGCCGATGATCACGGCGAGGAGGAACAGCACGGCGTTGCTCATCGCGAAGAACACGAAGATGCCGCCGTGCGGCGCGCGCAGCTCGATGCCGCTGGCCGCCACGATCGCGCCGGTGGTCGCGCCGCCCAACATCATCGAGGGGATGACCCGCAGCGGGTCGGCGGCGGCGAACGGGATGGCGCCCTCGGAGATGAAGGAGGCGCCGAGGAGCCAGGCCGCCTTGCCGTTGTCCCGCTCGGCGGGCGTGTACAGCTTCGGGCGGATCGCCGTGCTGAGCGCCATCGCCAGTGGCGGGACCATGCCGGCGGCCATGACGGTGGCCATGATGACCAGCTGCTGCTGGCCCCCCTCGCCCTCGATGGCCGCCGTGAGGCCGGTGGTGGCGAAGACGTAGGCCGCCTTGTTCACCGGGCCGCCCAGGTCGAAGCACATCATCAGACCGAGGACGATCCCCAGCACGATCGCCGCACTGCCGGTGAGGCTGTTGAGCCAGTTGCCCAAACCGGTCAGGGCCGCCGCCAGCGGCCGGCCCAGCACGATCGCCATCAGGCCGCTGGAGATGAGCGTGGCGAGCAGCGGGATGATCACGACGGGCTGCAGGCCGCGGACACCGGCCGGCAGCTTCCAGCGGCTGATCCAGAGCGCCGCGAAGCCGGCGATGATGCCGCCGACGAGCCCGCCGAGGAAGCCGGCGCTCACGGTGAGGGAGACCGCACCCACCACGAAGCCCGGGACGATGCCCGGCCGGTCGGCGATCGCATACGCGATGTACCCGGCCAGGGCCGGCACCAGGAACCCGAATGCGGCAGAACCGAGGACGTAGCAGACGGCGCCGAGATAGCCGGCCAGCCCACCGTTGAGGCCCTCGATGCCGGCGGCGGAGGGCAGGTCGAACAGCGAGTTGTTCAGCACCCAGTTGGTGCCGTACTTCAGCCCTCCGTCCGACGTCGGGTCGGTGTTGGCGATCTGGTAGCCGGCGAGCAGGAAGCCCAGGGCGATGAGCAGGCCGCCGGCCGCGACGAACGGGATCATGTAGCTCACGCCGGTGAGCAGCCAGCGGCGGATCTCGGAGCCGACGCCGGGCCGCCCGGCCGTGGTGCTCGCCGTCTCGGCACCGGCACCGCCGCCGGGCACCCGGCGGGCGTTCGGGTCCTCGGCCGCGGCGAGGGCCTCGGCGACCATCTTCTCGGGCTCGTTGATCGCGCGCTTCGTGCCGCTCTGCACCACCGGCTTGCCGGCGAAGCGGCCCTGGTCCCGCACGCCGACGTCGACGGCGAAGATCACCGCGTCGGCGGCGCGGATGAGGGCCGGGTCCAGCGGGGTGGCGCCGGAGGAGCCCTGGGTCTCCACGTGCACGTCGACGCCGGCGGCCTGCCCGGCGGCGGTCAGCTTGTCGGCGGCCATGTAGGTGTGCGCGATGCCGGTGGGGCAGGCGCTGACCACGACCAGGCTGCGCCGCGGCGGCGCAGCGGCAGCCGCGGCGGGCGGCGCGGCGGCGGGCGCAGGGGCCGACGCCGGCGCGGCGGCCGGCTCCGGCTCGGGGGAGACGACCTCCTGCACCAGCGCGACCACCTCCTCGCGGGTGGCCGCCGAGCGCAGGGAGGCGACGAACTCCGGTCGGACCAGCGCCCGGGCCAGCGCGGTGAGCAGCGTCAGGTGGTCGGCGTCCCCGTGCGCCGGTGCGGCGATGAGGAACGCGAGGTCGGCCGGGCCGTCGGGCGCGCCGAAGTCCACCGTCGGCGACAGGCGGGCGAAGGCCAGGGAGGCCTCGGTGACGGCTGCCGAGCGGCAGTGCGGGATGGCGATCCCGCCGGGCAGGCCGGTCGGCGCCTGGGCCTCGCGGGCCATCGCGTCGGCGTGCAGCGCCTCGGCGCTGGTGGCGCGGCCGGCGCCGGCGACGAGAGCGGCGAGCCGGCGCACGACGGCGTCCTTGTCGGCACCCAGGTCGGCGTCCAGCGCGACCAGGTCGGTCGTGATCAGAGCGGGCATGGAGCGTTCCCCCTGGAACAGGTCAGCGGGTGTCCCGGCCGGCGGCCGGGACCGGAGCGGTGCTGGTGCCGGCGAACCCGGCCGTGACCCGAACTGCTGGACCGTCCACCTGGGCCGGGGTGGGAACGGCGGATCCGGGGAGCGACGCGCTGGCCGCTCCGTACGCGACCGCGGTGCGCAGCCGCTCGGCCGGCGGGCCGCCGCCGAGGTCGGCGAGCAGGTAGCCGGCGAGGCTGCAGTCGCCCGCGCCGACGGTGCTGCGCACCGCGACGGCCGGTGGCCGCGCCGACCACAGCCCTTCGGGCGCCGACAGCAGCGCGCCGTCGGCCCCGAGGGTGAGCAGGACCTCGGTGACGCCCCGCTCGTGCAGCGCGCGGACGGCGGAGAGCAGGACCTGCGGGTCGGCGAGGACGGCGGCCTCCGGCAGGCCGGCCAGCTGGGCGAGCTCCTCGGCGTTGGGCTTGAGCAGGTCCGGGGCTGCGTCGGGGCCGGCGTCCAGGAGCGCCCGCAGCGGCGCCTCGGAGGTGTCGACGGCGATCCGGGCGCCGGTGTCCCGCAGCGAGCGGACGAGGTCGGCGTACCAGTCGACGGGCGTGCCGGGCGGCAGCGAGCCGGAGAGGACGACCCAGCGGGCACCCGCGGCGTGCCGGTGCAGGGCGGCGGTCAGGGCCGCCCGCGTGCCGTCGTCGAGCGGCACGCCGGGCTCGTTGAGCTTGGTGGTGGTGCCGTCGGGTTCGGCCAGCGTGTAGTTGGTGCGCACCGGGGCGTCCACCGGCACGGTGGCCAGCCGCAGGCCGCGGGCGCGCAGCGCGCCCACGATCGGGTCGTCGTCGGCGGCCGGGAGCACCGAGACGACGTCGGTGCCGGCCGCGGCCACCGCGCGCGACACGTTGACGCCCTTGCCGCCCGGCTCGGTCGAGCTGGCCCCGAGGCGGACGACGCCGCCGCGCTCCAGCGGTCCCGGCAGGGTCAGGGTGCGGTCGAGGCTCGGGTTGGCGGTGAGTGTGAGGATCACGCGACGACGACCTCGATCCCCGCGTCCTCCAGCTGCGCGACGGCGGCCGGGTCGGCCTCGGCGTCGGTGACCAGCACGTCGACGTCCTCGATCGCGGCGAAGCGGACCAGGTGCTCGCGACCGAGCTTGCTGCTGTCGGCGAGCACCACGCTGCGCTGGCCGGCGCGGACCATGGCCCGCTTGGTGGCGGCCTCGGCCTCGTCGGGGGTGGAGAAGCCGTGCCCGGTGCTGATCCCGTTGGTGCCGAGGAAGACGACGTCGGTGCGCAGGTCGGCGAGGGCGCGGACGGTGGTGTCGCCGACCGCCGTCTGGGTGATCCCGCGGACCCGCCCGCCGAGCACGTGCAGGGTGATCCCCGGCGAGGCGGAGAGCCGGGTGGCGATCGGGACGGAGTTGGTGGCGACGAGCAGCCGGCGGTCGGCGGGCAGGACGTCGGCGAGCGCGGCCGTGGTGCTGCCGCCGTCGAGCAGGACGCTGCCCTCGACCGCGGGCAGCAGGTCGAGCGCCGCCGCGGCGATCTTGCGCTTCTGCTCCGTGCGGGTGCCGTGGCGCTCGCCCAGGCCGGTCTCGACCAGGGCGAGGGCACCGGCCGGGACGGCGCCGCCGTGCACCCGGCGGAGCATCCCGGCCCGCTCGAGGACGGCCAGGTCGCGACGGACCGTCTCCGTCGTCACGCCGAACTCCTCGGCCACCGCGGCCACCTGGACGCGCCCGCGCTCGGCCACCAGCGCGGCGATCGCGTGCTGGCGTTCCTCGGGGTACATGCCGGCCCCTCCCTCGGTGGTGCGGGCCACCCCGGATGTCCGGTCGTGTGGCTTTCGGTGTGGAGTGGTGTTGTTCTATGCCCGATCTGTTGACAAGTCAAGACCTGTTCGTGACCCTGGTCACCGACGGACGACGGCGTCCCCACCCACCGAGACCCCACGGAGGAGCGCCCCGTGCCCACCACCGCCCCTGGAACCGACTCCCTGCCGCCGACCTCGGGGCCGGCCGTGCTCACCGGTACCCCCGTCGTCCCGGGGATCGCCCTGGGCCCCGTGGTCCGGCCGTCCGGCGCCGTCCGGCTGCCGGCCGACGACGGCCCCCCGGTGGCCGAGGAGCGGCGCCCGGCCGAGAAGGAGCGCTTCGCCGCGGCCGCCGCGACGGTGGCCGGGCGGCTGGAGAGCCGGGCGGCGGCGGCGACCGGCGTGAGCGCCGAGGTGCTCGCCGCGACGGCGGGCCTCGCCCGCGACCGCGGCCTGCTCTCGGCGGTCGAGCAGCGGATCGACGCCGGCGCGGGCGCGGAGGTCGCCACGGTCCGGGCGGCCCAGCAGTTCGTCGACCTGTTCACCTCCCTGGGCGGTCTCATGGCCGAGCGCGCGACCGACGTCCGCGACGTCCGCGACCGCATCGTGGCCGAGCTGACCGGCCAGGGGGAGCCGGGCGTGCCGGTGCCCGACGTGCCGTCGGTCCTGCTCGCCGACGACCTGGCCCCGGCCGACACGGCCGGGCTGGACCCCGCGCGGGTCGTCGGGCTGGCCACCCGGCTCGGCGGCACGACCAGCCACACGGCGATCATCGCCCGCCAGCTCGGGTTGCCCTGCGTCGTCGCCGTCGGCGGCCTCGACGACGTGCCCGCCGGGGTGACGGTCCTGCTCGACGGCGAGCAGGGCACGGTCACCGTCGACCCCGAGCCGGCGGAGGCGCAGGCGCGCCTGGCGGCGGCGCGCGTCGCCGCCGAGGCGCTGGCCGGGTACCAGGGGCCGGCGACCACGAAGGACGGCCACGCGGTGCAGGTCCTGGCCAACGTGCAGGACGGCGCCGGCGCCCGCGCGGCCGTGGCGGCGCACGCCGAGGGGGTCGGGTTGCTGCGCACGGAGCTCGCCTTCCTCGGGCACGCCGAGGAGCCGTCGGTCGAGGAGCAGGCGGCCGGCTACGCGGAGGTCTTCGCCGCGTTCGAGGGCCGCAAGGTCGTGCTGCGCACGCTCGACGCCGGGTCGGACAAGCCGCTGGCCTTCGCCACGCTGCCCGACGAGGCCAACCCGGCGCTCGGGGTGCGGGGCCTGCGCACCGCGCGCCGCGATCCCGGCATCCTCGAGCGCCAGCTCGACGCGGTGGCGCAGGCGGCCCGGCGCACGGGGTCGACCCCCTGGGTGATGGCGCCGATGGTGGCCACCGAGGCGGAGGCGGCCGAGTTCGCCGCCCTCGTGCGCGGCCGCGGGCTGGTGCCCGGCGTGATGATCGAGGTCCCGTCGGCCGCCCTGCTGGCCGAGCGGCTGCTCGACCACGTCGACTTCCTGTCGATCGGCACCAACGACCTCTCGCAGTACACGCTCGCGGCCGACCGCCTCTCGGCCGATCTGGCCGACCTCACCGACCCGTGGCAGCCGGCGCTGCTCGAGCTGGTGCGGATCACCGCCGAGGCCGGGCAGCGGAGCGGCAAGCCGGTCGGGGTGTGCGGCGAGGCGGCGGCCGACCCTCTGCTCGCCGTCGTGCTGGTCGGACTCGGCATCACGTCGCTGTCCTGCGCCGCGTCCGCCGTGGCCGCGGTGGGCGCGCGGCTGGGCACCGTCGACCTGGCCACCTGCCAGGCGGCGGCGGGGGGGGGGGGGGGGGGGGGGGGGGGGGGGGGGGGGGGGGGGGGGGGGGGGGGGGGGGGGGGGGGGGGGGGGGGGGGGGGGGGGGGGGGGGGGG